>JBOGDN010000756.1:0-2929 GCA_050742995.1 Stackebrandtia sp.
CTCCACATGAGCGGGGCGCACCGACGTGTCCGGGGCCGCGGCCTCGGCGCCTCGCGTGGAGCGGTTTCGGCGGACCAGGCATCATCGCCGATATGACTGCGACTTTGGTGCTGCTGCGACACGGCGAAAGCGAATGGAACGCCAAGAACCTGTTCACCGGGTGGGTGGACGTCAACTTGACCGCCGCCGGCGAGGCCGAAGCCCGCAACGGAGGCGCCCTCCTGGCCGAGCACGGCCTGCTTCCCGACGTCGTACACACCTCGCTGCAGCGCCGGGCGATCCGCACCGCCGAGATCTCCCTGGCGGAGTGCGAGCGCTCCTGGATCGACGTGCGGCGCTCCTGGCGCCTGAACGAACGCCACTACGGCGCGCTGCAGGGCAAGGACAAGGCCGAGACGCTTGAGCAATACGGCGAAGAGCAGTTCATGATCTGGCGCCGCTCCTACGACGTCCCGCCGCCGCCCATCGAGCCCGACAGCGAGTACTCACAGGTCGACGACCCGCGTTACGCGGCCCTGCCGCCGGAGCTGGCGCCGCTGACCGAGTGCCTCAAGGACGTGCTCGAGCGCTCGCTGCCCTACTGGTACGACTCGATCGTGCCAGATCTGCGCGCCGGCAAGATCGTGCTCGTCGCCGCGCACGGCAACTCGCTGCGCGCGCTTGTCAAGCATCTCGACGGCGTCGACGAGGAAGCCATCACCAAGCTCAACATCCCCACCGGGATGCCGCTGCGCTACGACCTGGACGTCGCGACGATGCGTCCGACCCGGGCCGGCGGTCAGTACCTCGACCCGAAGGCGGCCGCCGAAGCCGCCGCCAAGGTGGCCGCCCAGGGCCGCAAGTAGCGCCTACCGCGTCCAGTAGCGGATGTTTCGGAAGCGCGCCTCCATCCGGCCCACGCCGCCGTAGACGCCATTCTTGAAGTGGCGGTCCGCCGGGCCGCGGTCGTCGACGGTCAGCCGATGCTCGTCGTTGACGAACACGTCGACGCTTCCGGCGCCGGCGTTGTGCGCCATCTTGACGTTCAGCCAGGTGTCGTAGATCCCCGTGGCGACGACTTCGCCGCTGCTGTACCTGCGAAGCGTGCCGCCGTCGAGGTTGTACGCCCGCAGCTGGATGTCGGTGGACGGGGTGCCGTCGGGCCGGCGCACCCGCAGGATCTGGGCGACGCAGGGTCCGTCCACGCCGGACGGAACGTAGACGTCGGCGTCCCACATGTGTTCGCCGGTGGTGTACTCCTCGTTCCAGCGCATCTCCGTGCGGGGATCGGTGTCGCTGTCGGGGTCGTGGGGTTTGTCGGTGTCGTAGACCCACATCGTGTGGACGCCCGACTCGTGTTTGTAGCGCTCGCTCAAGTCGAGGTCCCAGGGTTTCTGCATCGTGTAGGTGAACGGGGTCTCCGTCCACGCGGGGGTTATGTCGCTTGGGGAGGTGTCGGCGTGTGCCAGGTCGACGCCGGCTGCGGCGGCGGTCAGTCCGACGGCGGCCGCCGCGCCGGCGGTGAAGACGCCTCTTCGTTTCACGGCTCGCTCCTTAGATCGAGGGGTGTTGACGGATTCGAGCGGACGTTATCGCGAGGATTCGGGACCGCTCCCGGATGCGAGTCGGGGCTCGCTGCTTGGATCGAGGGACGTGGATGGGTTTGGGGAGACGTTACCGGGAAATCTTTAGTTAGTAAAGAGAACTTACAATCTGAGAGGAGGAACTGGAGAGAGGTGGGGTTGAGCGGATGGGGCGCGAAGCGGGGGGCGGGCCCGCGTGGTCGGACTGAGCGCATGGGTTGGGCGGAAGGTGTGCGGAGCGGGTTGGGCGGACGGCCCGAGCAGGCGGGGCGCGGAGGGGCGCGTTCGGGGGCGTCGGGATGTGCGGTTGCAGAGGAAAGAGCGTTTTCTGGTGTTCAACTTTTGTTTACTTTTCGATAGTGAATCAGCACTTTGCCTGGTTACGATCGAGCCGTGACCACCGTCGATCCGCAATCGAATGGATACGCGCCGCGGCGTTCGCGGACCGGGACGGCGGCTAGCTTCGCGGTCGGACTGGCTGCCGGCGCGGCCGGCGCCGCCGCCGGCTATGCCCTGACCAACCGCCTTGCCGAACCGCGGCCGCACGCCGAACTCGGCCACGTCGTGCCCGCCGCCGTCGATCCCGCCTGGCCGCAGGTCTTCGAAGCCCTGGACACCGGCGTGGCGGTCGTCGACTCCGACGACAGCGTCAGCTACGCCAACCCCGGCGCCTGCGCGCTTGGCGTGTGCGGGTCGGATCGGCTGGAGCCGGCCGCGTTGCGCAGTCTGGCCCGGCACGTGCGCCTCAACGGCGCCAAGCGCGGCGCCGAGCTGGAGTTGGAGCGCGCCGGCGAGACCGTCGCGGTGCGCGTGCAGGCGGCGCCGCTTCCCGACGGACACGTCGCCGTCGAGCTGATCGACGTCACCGAGATGCACCGCGTGGAGCGCGTGCGCCGCGACTTCGTCGCCAACGTCGGGCACGAGTTGAAGACGCCCGTCGGCGCGCTGCAGCTGTTGGCCGAGGCCCTGGCCGACGCCGTCGACGACCCGCAGGCGGCCGCCCGCTTCACCAACCGGATCCAGCACGAATCCTCCCGCATGGCCCGCCTGGTCACGGAGCTGCTCGAGCTGTCCCGGCTGCAGGGCGCCGAGCCGCTGCCCGCCCCCGACACGGTGTCGGTCGACCGCGTGATCACCGAAGCCCTCGACCGGGGCCGCACCGCCGCCGGCGCCAAGGACATGACGCTTGAGCGCACCGGACGGCGAGGGCTCGCGGTGTCCGGAAGCGAGGCCCAGCTGGCCACCGCCGTCGGCAACCTGGTCGGCAACGCCGTGGCGTACTCGCCAGACGAGACAACCGTCACAGTCGACGTCGCGTTGATCGACGCCAAGGTGCATGTGTCAGTGACTGACCAGGGAATCGGCAT
>JBOGDN010000757.1:0-8326 GCA_050742995.1 Stackebrandtia sp.
ACGACGTCGTGGCCGCGCTCCAGCGCCGCGGAGGCGACGGTCTTGGACAGGTAGACGGTTCCGCCGAGCACGAGTGTCTTCATGCCTTGACCCTGCCGCGTCGCGTCAGGCGCCGGCAAGGCGTTTCGCTGTGCGCGCAGAATCTCAGCCCTGCGCGAACAGACGGGCCGTCACTTGCCGGCGTTGCACAACGCGAGCACCGCGGTGTCGGCGTCCTCCAGCCAGCAGGGGCCGTCGGGGGCGGGGAAGCGGGCCGTCTCGCCGCGCACGGGACGGCGGCGGCCGGTGAAGTCGCTCAAGACGGCGCCGTCGGCGCCCCAGGCGACAAGCTCGTCGTCGACGCGCGCCAGGACCGGGCCGGCGGGCGAGGCGCTGACCGCCGTGCGGCCGGCGCGCAGCCCGTCAAGCACCGACTCGACCGTGATCTCGGCGTCGGCGGGGACGCACACCCACGTCGTCGGCGTCCCCAGCGGACGGTCCCGGCCGGGGGCGTGGAAGTCGGAGCCGCCGGCGGCGACGGTGTCCGCACCCCAGGCCTGCCACCACGCCAGCGGGCCGCTCCAGGTTCTGTCGGTCCAGGTGCAGTGCCAGATCTCGGCCAGCGGAGGTCTGCGGTCGAGCGGCTGCCGCCAGGCGCAGTCGGTCGCGATGGGGTGGTTGATCGATAGCAGACCGCCCCTAGAATCCACTTCAGACACCCAGTGTGCGGCCGGCCGGCGGAAGTCGATCCAGCCGACGTCGCCGAAGGCGTTGGCGTGTCCGCGTTCGGTGGTGACCTCTTGACCCGGGATCAGCACGGTGTACGGAGTGGACAGCTCGGCGAGGTGCGGGTGGTGGCTGACGGTGTTGTGGTCGGTGACGGCCAGAAAGTCCAGCCCCGCCTCGGCGGCGGCGAACCCGAGCTCGGCCAGGCTCAACGCGCCGTCTGAATGCTCGCTGTGGCTGTGCAGGTCGCCGCGCAGCCACCGCATGCCCGGTTCGCACGGCGGGGTCGGCAGCGTGCGCGGACGCGGCGTCGGAGCCGACGCCGGCCTCGGCAGCGGAAACTCCCGCCGCGACACCTCGATCTCCACGGCGTAGCGCACCGGACGGGGCACTCGGTGCAGCCCGAGCACCACGTGCCACTCCCCCGGCTCCAGTTCGCCGGGGAGGTAGCCCGGCGTGGCCCGACGCGCCCCGACGACGTACTCGCCGCGCGCCCCGCCCGACCAGCCGCGGAATCGCTCGGGGGACACGCAGCCCAGGTCCAAAACGGCGCCGGCGCGGTTGTATTCCAGCCGCACCCGAACGCCGGCCACGCCGGGCGGCACGTCAAAGGGCAGGTAGCGGTAGAACTCCTCGGACCGGTCGTCCGGAGTCCACTCCCCGCGGTGAACCGCGAGCGGCGTCAAGACTCGACCGTCTCGATCCGCGCGGAGCCGACCAGCCCTCCGTCGTCGGACCGGTAGAGCAGGGTGCGTCCGGGCGGCGCGGTCAGCCACACCGGCGAACCCGGCTCGGGCTCGTCCTCTTCGGGGACGGTCGCGCCGACCAGCGTGCCCTCGCAGTCGACTGTGACCAGAGTGGACGCGCCCAGGTGCTCGAGCACCGACACCTCGCCGTGCAGCGCGCGTCCCGGCTGCCCCGGATCCTCCGTGTGCAGCTCGAGGTGTTCGGGCCGCACGCCGACGATCACCTTGTCTTGGTCGGCGACGTGCGCGATCCCGGAGGTCTCGTCGACGCCGAGCGAGTTTCCCTCGGCGACGGCCACCGCGCCGGAGTCGATCACGCCGGGCAGCAGGTTCATCGGCGTGGAGCCGATGAAGTTGGCGACGAACGTGCTGGACGGGCGGTTGAACACCTCGCGGGGCGTCCCCAGCTGCCGGATCTTGCCCGCCTCCATGACGGCGATGCGGTCGGCGAGCGCCAGCGCCTCGGCCTGGTCGTGGGTGACGAAGACGGTGGTGACGCCGAGTTCGCGCTGCAGCCGCTTCAGGAAGGTGCGGGCTTCCAGCCGCAGCCGGGCGTCCAGGTTCGACAGCGGCTCGTCGAAGAGGAACACCTGCGGGTGACAGGCCACGGCGCGCGCCAGCGCCACGCGCTGCTGCTGGCCGCCGGAAAGCTCGGAGGGGCGACGCGCCATCAGGTGCTCAAGACCCAGCTGCTCGCCGACCTCTTTGGCGTGGTCGATCCGCTGCTTCGCCGGCTGCCCCTTGATGCGCAGCGGGTAGGAGATGTTGTCGACGACGGTCATGTGCGGGAAGAGCGCGTAGTCCTGGAAGACCATGGCGACGTCGCGCTTGCCGGGCTGGAGCTTCGTGACGGTGTTGTCGCCGATGGCCACGTCGCCGGAGGTGGCCTCCTCCAGGCCGGCGATGGTGCGCAGCAGGGTGGTCTTGCCGCAGCCGGACGGACCGAGCAGCGCGAAGAACTCGCCGTCGGCGATGGAGAGGTCCAGCGCGTCGACGGCGCGCACGCCGCCGGGGTACACCTTGCTCAGGGTCCGCAGCTCGATACCTGCCATCAGCTCTTGATCCCTCCGTGGAAGCGGAAACCGTACTTGGTGGACACGAACAGGTACATCAAGACGACGGGCAGCGAGTACAGCAGCGAGAACGCCGACAGCAGCGCCAGGTTGGGTTGTCCGGTCTCGGTGTAGAAGGTGTGCATGAGCACCGCGGCCGGCTGCTTTTCCACCGTCCGCAGCAGGATCTTGGGCATCAGGAAGTTGCCCCACACGTTGACGATCGTCCACACCGCGATGGTGGCGAGGCCGGGCGCGATGAGCGGCGCCACGATGTCCTTGAGAATGCGCAGCGGCGACGCGCCGAACACCCGCGCGGACTCCTCATAGGACCGTGGAATGCCGTCGACGAAGTCCTTGAGGATGAAGATGGCCGCCGGCAGCAGCCCGCCGGACATCACCAGCACCACCGACAGGTGCGAGTCGATCCCGAGCGCGGGGTGGATCCCGCTGCCGATCTCGTACACCAGCAGGAACAGCGGCACCATGGCGGCGGTGCCGGTGACCACGCTCGACAGCAGCAGCAGGACGTACAGCAGCCCGTCGCGTCCGGGGATGCGCACCCGCGACAGCGCGTACGCCGACAGCGCGGCCCCGGTGACGACGAACAGCGCGGTGCCCACGGCGAGGATCAGCGAGTTGCGGATGGACGTCCAGGCGTAGGGGTTTTCGGCGATGGTGGCGAAGTTGCTCAGCGTGAAATCCGGGATCTGTACCGAAAGGCTCGGGCTGCGGTCAAAGGGCGCCAGGACCAGCCACAGCAGCGGCAGCGTGAAGAACCCCGCGATCACGCAGGTGGCGGTGTAGAACGCGATGCGTTTGACGACGCGCGCCGCGGTCTGTCTGGCCGCGGCGTCGCCGGCGTCGGCTCGCGGCGACGCCTTCACGTCTTGACTGTTCACGACGCCCTCCTCTTGCGCAGCAGCCGCAGGTAGAACAGCGCCAGGGCGACGTTCGCCAGCAGGATCAGCAGCGAGATCGATCCGCTGTAGCCGAGCAGCCCGCCTTCGATGGCGGTGTTGTACAGGTACACCGCGGCGATCTCCGAGTCGCGTCCCGGGCCGCCGGCGGTGAGCAGGAACGGCGTGAAGTCATTGAATGTCCACAATGAAATCAACAGCGTGTTGGTGAGCACGTGCCCGCGGATGTGCGGGAACACCACATCGCGCAGGGTCTGGCGGCCGGAGGCCCCGACCAGGCGCGCGGTCTCCAGCTGCGAGGGCGGCACCGACGACAGCGCGGCGCCGTAGAGCATCATCGAGAACGCCGTGCCCCTCCAGATGTTGAAGATGACGATCGAGACCATCGGGTTGTCCACGAGCAGGGCCAGGTCGGGCGTGCCGAGCAGGGTGTTGACGGTCCCGCTGTCGCGGTCGAGCATCGCCAGCCACAAGAACGCCACCACCGACGACGGCAGGATCCACGCCAGCAGCACCAGAGTCTCCACACCGCGGCGCAGCCACCCGGCGACGTTGCGCAGCGACCACGCGAGCGCGAAGCCCAGGATGTTCTGCCCGAGCACGGCCGAACCGCCGACGAAGATCGCCGTCAGCAGCAGCGAGTCGTAGAACCTGTCGTCGGACAGGACCTCCACGTAGTTGTCGATGCCCACGAACGACGGGCTGACCCTGGTGGGGCCGGTCAGCTCGTAGTCGGTTCCGCCGATGTAGAGCGTCCACAGCGCCGGAAACAGCAGGAAGATCCCGATGAGCAGCATCGCCGGCGCCACGAACAGCAGCGCCCGGGCCTTCCCGAGCCCGGCGACGTCGGCGTCTGCGTCGTGGGCCTTGTCTGTTGCGGTCGGCGTGGGATCGCCGGGCTCGGTCAACGTGGACGCGCCGACCGAGCCCTCCCCGTCATCCTGTTGCGATCTTGTCGTCACCGACGATGCTTTCCAATTCGGACTGATAGGTTTCGGCGGCTTCTTCGACCGAGACGCCGTCGACGACCGCGTACGTCGCCTCCTGCACCGCCGTCGAGACCCGCGGGTAGTCGCCGAGGCTGGCTCGGAACAGGGTCAGCGGCACGACCTCTTCGGCCACGAACGACATGAAGTCGTCGTCGGCGAGGACTTCGGAGTTGACGTCCTCTCGGTGGGTGATCCGGGGCTGGTCGCCGAGCAGCGCGACCTGCGCCTCGTAGGAGTTCATGAACTCCATCAGCTCCCAGGCCTGCTGCGGGTATTCGGTGTCCGGGTTGATGACCCGCGTCGAGCCTCCGGACATCGACACGAAGTCCTGTCCGTTGACGCCTGCGCCCGGCTCGAAGGCCGGGATCTTGGCGTATCCGACGTCCTCGTCGCGGTCTTTCATGGGGGCCACTTCGCCGTCGGGCGAGATGACGTCGCGCCAGAAGTAGTCGCCCTCGAGCAGCATGCCGACCTTGCCTTCGGAGAAGCGCTGGAAGGACCGGTCGCGGCCCTTGGCCTCCTGCTGCATCACCGGGTCGCCCAGGTCCTCGGAGTAGACCTCCTCGTACAGCCCCAGGACGTCGCGGACGGCCTTGGTGTTGCCCTGCCAGGTGTCGTCGGCGTAGATCTCGGCGCCAAGTCCGGCCAGCATCGGCAGGAAGCCCTGCATGGTCGTGGCCTCGCCCATGGCGGTGCCGGCGTTGAGCTGCAGCGGGGTGACGCCGTCGGTCTCGTCGGCGATGGCGCGCGCCGCCTCGAGCATGTCCTCCCAGCTGGTCGGCTGCCAGTCTTCGGGCAGGCCGGCGTCTTTAAAGACCTCTTTGTTGTAGAAGATCACGCGGCCGTCGGTTCCGGTGGGCACCCCGTACATGTCGCCGTCGAAGACGGCGTTCTGCTCCACGGAGTCCGGAATCTGGTCCCAGCCGTCCCAGCCTTCGAGGGTCTCGGCGCCGACGACCTCCTCAAGCGGCCTGATGAAGTCCGACTCGGCGAACTCTCCGATCCAGATGCCGTCGACGTCGATGACGTCGGCGGCCTCGCCGGCCTCCATGTCGAGGCTGATGGTGTTCTTGTAGTCGGTTTCGTCGGCGCCGTCGGCTTTGAACTCGACCGTGGCGTCGACGCCCTTCTCCTTCTGGGCCTTCACGAAGTTGGGGATGACCCAGTCTTCGACCCACTTCGCGCCTTCGGCGTTCTTCCCGGTCTTGATCGCGTTCTGCGAGATCGTCAGGGTGAACTCTTTGGCGTCGGC
The DNA here is from genome assembly GCA_050742995.1 of Stackebrandtia sp. GTDB lineage: Bacteria > Actinomycetota > Actinomycetes > Mycobacteriales > Micromonosporaceae > Stackebrandtia. Next base: position 5,665 of record JBOGDN010000757.1, read on the forward strand.
GTTCTTCATCGGGTCGAGTTCTTCTTTGTCTCCGCCTCCCAGACACCCGGCGGTCAACGCCGCGGTGAGAACGGCGACGAGGCATCCGGCGGCTGACGCCGATCGCCTTCTTCGATTGCGGGCTGTTTGCAGCATGGGCCTTCCTCTGCGATCGAATGCCGGGAAGCTCGGGCCGGGCCAAGCCGGCGCCGGCCGCATTGATTGACGGCAGACATTATTCACCGCTCACGGGTATGTCAACCGGCCGGTAGGTTCTCGTTCCCGCCGGCCGGTCGACGCCCCATAAGCCGCCCACAACGACGCGGCTTGTCTCTCGTCCGCCGATGCGCAGCCGGAGCGTGACGATCTCGAACGGACGCAGCTCGATCTCGACGGATCCGTCGACGACCTCGGGGCCCTGGCTGTGGACGACCCGCAGGGACCCGCCTTCGAGTCGGCGCTCCAGCAGGTCGGCGGCGAACGCCTCGGCGACCGGCGCCGACACGCTCAGCCGCGCCGCGGCACGCCCGCCCACGGACTCGTACAACCGGACCACGACGTCGCCGCTCGCGTCGTCGGCGAGCTTGACCGACTCGACGACGACGCGGTCGTCGTCGACGAAGACCAGCGGCTCCACGCCCTCGGCGCCGGCGACCACACGCTCGGGGAGGTTGATTCGGTAGCCCTCGCGCACCGCGTCGCCGATTTCGGCGCCGGGCACGATCGCGTACGACATGGTGTGCGAGCCCTGGTCGGTCTCCGGGTCGGGGAAACGGGGCGCGCGCAGCAGCGACAGCCGCACGGTCGTGGTGGTGCCGCCGTCGTCGCGCACGGCGCGGGTGACGTCGTGGCCGTACGTGGAGTCGTTGACGACCGCCACGCCCCAGCCCGGCTCGCCCACGTGCAGCCAGCGGTGGGCGCAGATTTCGAACTTGGCCGCCTCCCAGCTGGTGTTGACGTGGGTGGGTCGGCGCACGTGCCCGAACTGGGTTTCGGCGGACGATTCGGCGGCGCGCACGTCAAGCGGGAAGGCGGCCTTGAGGAACTTCTCCTTCTCGCGCCAGTCGACGTCTGTGCGCACGTCGACGCGGCGGGCGCCGGCCGTCAGGCTGATCAGCTGGACGACCGAGGAGTCTCCGAAGCTGCGCTTGACGCGCACCGCGGCCGTGCGCGGGCCGACGTCGGCGATCTCCACGTCGTCGACGCCGACGAGGTCGACGACGGTGTTGCGGTAGAAGGAGTCGACGTCCCAGGCGTCGTAGGTGTTGGGGAAGTCCGGGTGGATCTGCAACAGATTGGCCGCCTCGCCCGGCGCGATCGCCTCCCGCCGGCTCGTCAGGTCGTAGACCGAGGTGATCAGGCCGCGCGAGTCGACGACGACGCGCACAAGGCCGTTGTCGAGGACCCGTCGGCCGGCTTCGTCGTCGATCCAGGGCGAACCGGCTTCGTCGACGGCCTCGGCGCGCTCGATCGCGCCGCCGGCCGCGACGCCTTGACGCACGTGCGGCGCGGCGTTGAACACGATCTGAGCCGAGCCCTCGCCGGCCAGCGCCCGCTGGGCCGTCTCGACGATCTCGCGCAGCTCGGCCTTGACCGCCTCATAGGTCTTGGCGGCCTGCTTGTGCACCCAGGCGATGGACGAGCCGGGAAGGATGTCGTGGAACTGGTGCAGCAGCACCGTCTTCCACAGTCGGTCGAGCCGCTCATAGGGATACTCGAGGCCTTTTCGGACGCCGGCCGTGGCCGACCACAACTCGGCTTCGCGCAGCAGATGCTCGCTGCGGCGGTTGCCCTGTTTGGTCGCGGCGTGCGAGGTGTAGGTGCCGCGGTGGTACTCCAGGTACAGCTCGCCGAGCCACACCGGCGCGTCGGTGTCGTCGGCCTGGGCCTTGGCGAAGAACTCCGCGGGCGTCTCCATCTCGACGCGAGGCGATCCCTCCAAAGAGTTCAGTCGCTTGGCGCGGGCAAGCATCTCCCTGGTCGGTCCGCCTCCGCCGTCGCCCCAGCCGAAGGGCGCCAGCGACCGCGTGGCCGCCCCCTTGTCGCGGAAGTTGCTGACCGCGTGCGCCAGCTCCTCGCCGGAGAACCGGGAGTTGTAGGTGTCGATGGGCGGGAAGTGCGTGAACACGCGGGTGCCGTCCAGCCCCTCCCACCAAAACGAGTGGTGCGGGAACTTGTTCGTCTGCGACCACGAGATCTTCTGGGTGAGGAACCACTTGGAAGCCGAAAGCTTCACCAGCTGGGGAAGCGCGGCGGAGTAGCCGAAGGAGTCCGGCAGCCACACCTCCTCGGTCTCCACGCCGAATTCCTCGAGGAAGAACCGCTTTCCGTGGGTAAACTGACGCGCCAGCGCCTCCGATCCGGGCATATTGGTGTCCGACTCCACCCACATGCCGCCCACCGGGACGAACTGGCCGTCGGCGACCTTCTTCTTCACCTGCGAGTAGACCTCGGGGCGGTGCTTCTTGATCCACGCCAGCTGCTGAGCCTGCGACATCGCGAAGACGAACTCGGGGTGCTCGTCCATGAGGCTGACGGTGTTGGACGCGGTCCTGGCGACCTTGCGCACGGTCTCGCGCAGCGGCCACAGCCACGCCGAGTCGATGTGGGCGTGCCCCACCGCCGACAGGACGTGCGCCGAGGCGTGCGCGGGCGCGGCGAGCGCCGGCGCAAGCAGCTCACG
>JBOGDN010000758.1:0-2234 GCA_050742995.1 Stackebrandtia sp.
GAACCTGAATCACCCGCTGGTCGAAGAGGTGCGCGGCCGGGGACTGTGGATCGGCGTAGTCCTGACCGCCGACGTCGCCGCCGAGGTCGACGCGGCGCTGCGGTCGTCCGGCGTCCTGGCCAACCCGGTGCGGCCCGACGTGATCCGGCTCGCCCCGCCCCTGATCGTCGGCGACGCCGAGATCGACCGGTTCCTGTCGGCGCTGCCGGCGGCCCTCGACGCCGCCTACCCGTCGGGAGAACGACCGTGAAGCACTTTCTGAGGGACGACGACCTCGCCGGCGACGCGCAGCGGCGGCTCCTCGACGCCGCCGCCGCGCTCAAGGCCGGCCGCGACGCCGGCGTCGGCGGCGATCTGCTGCACTCGCGTTCGGTCGCCGTGGTCTTCGAAAAGGAATCCACCCGCACCCGGATGTCCTTTCAGGTCGGCATCGCCGAGCTGGGAGGCAATCCCGTCGTCGTCGACGCCCAGTCCAGCCACCTCGCCCGCGGCGAGACCATCGAGGACACCGCCAGGGTGCTGTCGCGCTACGTCGACGCCATCGTGATCCGCACCTTCGGCGACGACCGGATCCGGGCGCTTGCCGCCGCGTCCGACGTCCCGGTGGTCAACGCGCTGACCGACGGCTTCCACCCCTGCCAGCTGCTGGCCGACCTGCTGACCGTCGCCGAGGAGTTCGGCGACGTCGCCGGACGCACGCTCGCCTACGTCGGGGACGCCGCCAACAACATGTCCCACTCCTACCTGCTCGCCGGGGCGCTCGCCGGCGCGCACGTGCGCGTCGCCGGCCCGCCGGGCTACCTTCCCGATCCCGAGATCCTGGAGCGGGCGAGCGTCCTGGCCGCGCAGGCGCGCGGCAGCGTCGACGTCACCGAGGACCCGAAGGCCGCTGTGGACGGCGCCGACGTCGTGGCCACGGACACCTGGGTCTCCATGGGACAAGACGACCGGGACAAGCGGCTGAAAGACCTCGCGCCGTACCAGGTGAACGCCGCGCTGCTGCGCGGCGCGGCCGAACACGTCGTCGCGCTGCACTGCCTGCCCGCCCACCGCGGCGAGGAGATCACCGACGAGGTCATGGACGGCCCCGCCTCGCGTGTCTTCGACCAGGCCGAGAACCGGCTGCACGCGCAGAAGGCGTTGCTGGCGTGGCTCGTCGACGGCGAATCCGAGTTGAGCGCGAATGGAGCACAGCGGTGAACGGACCCCTCACCAAGACCGCGCGCCTGGCGCGCATCTCCGAACTCATCGACAGCCGCCCGGTGCGCTCCCAGACCGAACTGGCCGACCTGCTCGCCGCCGACGGCATCGTCGTCACGCAGGCGACCCTGTCTCGCGACCTGGAAGAGCTCGGCGCGGTGAAGGTGCGCGGCACCGACTCCAGCCCCGCGTCCTACGCGATCTTTCCCGAAGGGAACGGACCGCTGCGCACAGCGGACAGACCCCCGGACCGGCTGGTGCGGTTCCTGCGCGAGCTGCTCACCGGCGCCGACCACTCCGGAAACCTGGCCGTCCTGCGCACCCCGCCGGGCGCGGCGCAGTTCCTCGCCAGCGTGATCGACCGATCCGGGCTGGCCGACATCGTCGGCACCATCGCCGGCGACGACACCGTCCTCGTGGTCGCCCGCGACGGACTCACCGGCGCCGAGCTGGCCGAGCAGCTGCTCGGCTGGGCCGGCAAAGCCGCCAACACGTACCTCAAAACCTCTGACACCAGGACCCAGATCAACAACACACGGGAGGAGACCCGCTCATGACCGAAAGGATCGTACTGGCGTATTCGGGAGGCCTGGACACTTCGGTGGCCATTCCCTACATCGCCGAGCAGACCGGAGGCGAGGTGATCGCCGTGGCCGTCGACGTCGGCCAGGGCGGCGAAGACCTCGACGCCATCCACAAGCGGGCGCTCGACTGCGGCGCCGTGGCCGCCGAGGTGGTCGACGCCCGCGACGAGTTCGCCGAGGAGTACTGCGTACCCGCGGTGCGGGCCAACGCCCTCTACATGGACCGGTACCCGGTGGTCTCGGCGCTGTCGCGGCCCCTCATCGTCAAGCATCTGGCGGCCGCGGCCGCCAAGCACGGCGCCACGATCGTCTCCCACGGCTGCACCGGAAAGGGCAACGACCAGGTGCGGTTCGAGGCCGGGCTTTCGTCCCTGGCGCCGCACCTGAAGGTGATCGCGCCGGCGCGGGACTTCGCGTGGACGCGGGACAAGGCCATCGCCTACGCCGAGG
>JBOGDN010000759.1:0-1625 GCA_050742995.1 Stackebrandtia sp.
CGTCTAGATCGAGCGTCGCCCGTAGGCTGAGGTCATGACGACGCTCGTGGCAGGCGTCGACTGCTCGACCCAGTCGACCAAGGTGACAGTGTGCGAAGCCCACACCGGCGAGGTGGTGCACGAAGGACGCGCACCGCACCCCGACGCGACCGAAGTGGATCCGGCGGTGTGGGGCCGGGCGCTGGCCGAGGCCTCCAAAGGGCTGCTCGACGAGGTCGCGGCGATCTCCGTGGCCGGTCAGCAGCATGGAATGGTCGCCCTCGACGCCGACCGCCAGGTCGTCCGCCCGGCGCTGCTGTGGAACGACACCCGCTCGGCCGCCGCCGCCGAGGATCTCGTGTCCGAATTCGGCGGCCCAAAAGCCTGGGCGGACGCCGTCGGATCGGTCCCCGTCGCCAGCTTCACGGTTTCCAAGCTGCGCTGGCTTGCCGCCGAAGAACCCGAGTCGGCGCGGCGCGTCGAAAGCGTCGTGTTGCCGCACGACTGGCTGACCTGGCAGCTGGCCGGGGCGTCGGGAGGTCCCACGACCGACCGGGGCGACGCGTCCGGCACGGGATATTGGTCGCCGGCCCGGCGACGCTATCGCGACGACCTGCTGCGGATGGCCTTCGGCCGCGATCTCGCGAAGCCGCGGGTCGCCGCGCCCGCCGAGCCGGTCGCGCACGCCCCCTCCGGAACGGTGATCGCGGCGGGCACCGGCGACAACATGGGCGCCGCGCTTGGTCTTGGCGCGGGGCCCGGAGACGTGGTGGTCTCGCTTGGCACCTCGGGCACGGTCTTCGCCGTCTCGGACGTGCCCACCGCCGACGCCTCTGGACAGGTGGCCGGATTCGCCGACGCGACCGGCCGCCACCTGCCGCTGGTATGCACGCTCAACGCGGCAAGGGTGCTCACCGCCGCCGCGCGGCTGCTTGACGTCGACCTCGCGGAGCTGGACCGCCTGGCGCTTGGCGCCGAACCCGGCGCCGCGGGACTGACCATGCTGCCCTATCTGGACGGAGAGCGAGTCCCAAATCTCCCCGACGCCACCGGCAGCCTGCGCGGCATGACCCGCGCCAACCTGACGCCGGCCAACCTCGCCCGCGCCGCGGTGGAGGGGATGCTGTGCGGCCTGGCCGACGGAGTCGACGCCATCCGAGACCAGGGCGTGCCGGTGGAGCGGGTGTTGCTCATCGGAGGCGCCGCGCAGTCGCAGGCGGTGCGGCAGGTGGCCGCGGGACTGTTCGACGCCCCCGTCGAGGCGCCGCGCCCGGCCGAATACGTCGCGATCGGCGCCGCCCGCCAGGCCGCCTGGGCATGGTCCGGCGAGGAGAACCCTCCGGAATGGCCCGTCGAGTCCGCCCCGCTGACCCCCGCCCCCGACGCCGCCGCGAACGGATGCCAAACCCGCGCCGCCTACGCCCACGCCCGCGACCGGCTGCTGTCCGAAACCGCCGACAGTCAACTCTGAGGCGAGGATCCGTTTACACTTCCCGCGCTATCTGGATCTTGCGGCCGACTCCGGCGCGAAACTGGGTCATCGCCTCGGCGTAGCGGTCGAGCGGGTAGCGGTGGCTGATGAACACGTCGGGGTCGACGACGCCGGCGGCGAACAGCTGCGCCGCGCGCTCGAAACTGTGCAGCAC
>JBOGDN010000760.1:0-9852 GCA_050742995.1 Stackebrandtia sp.
GCTTGATATGGAGGAATGACCATGCCGAAGATCCTCAGCTTCGCCGACGAAGCGCGCGGCGACCTCGAACACGGCGCCGACCACCTGGCCGACGTCGTCAAGGTGACGCTGGGCCCCTCCGGGCGCAACGTCGTGCTTGACAAGAAGTTCGGCGCGCCCACGATCACCAACGACGGCGTCACCATCGCCAAAGAGATCGACCTCTCCGACCCGTACGCCAACCTCGGCGCGCAGCTGGTCAAAGAGGTCGCCACCAAAACCAACGACGTCGCAGGCGACGGCACCACCACCGCGATCGTGCTCGCGCAGGCCATGGTGCGCGAAGGCCTGCGCAATCTGGCCGCGGGCGCTTCGGCCGTTTCGCTCAAGCGAGGCGTCGACGCCGCCGCCAAGGCCGTCGACGAGGCGCTGCTGGCCAAGGCCGTCGAGGTGTCCGCAACCGACGGCGTGGCCAAGGTCGCCACGGTCTCGGCGCAGGACGCGACGATCGGACGGCTCATCGCCGAAGCCTTCGAGGGCGTGGGCGTCGACGGCGTCATCACCATCGAGGAAGGCTCCACCCTCGCCACCGAGTTGGAGCTGACCGAGGGGATGCAATTCGACAAGGGCTTCATCTCGCCGTACTTCGCCACCGACGCCGAGGCGAGCGAGGCCGTCTTCGACGACCCGCACATCCTCATCACCAACTCCAAGATCTCCAGCGTCGAAGAGCTGATTCCGGTCCTGGAGACGGTGCAGAAGTCCGGCAAGCCGCTGCTGATCGTCGCCGAGGACGTGGAGGGCCAGGCGCTGGCGACCCTGGTCGTCAACGCCGCGCGCAAGACGTTCCGCGCCTGCGCGGTGAAGGCCCCCGCCTTCGGAGACCGCCGCAAGGCCATCCTCGAAGACCTCGCGGTCCTCACCGGCGGCCAGGTCGTCAACGAGGAGGTCGGACTCAAGCTCGACCAGGTCGGGCTTGAGCACCTGGGCGCCGCCCGGCGCGTGGTGGTGACCAAGGACGCCACCACGGTCGTCGACGGCGGCGGAAACCAGGCCGACGTCGACATGCGGGTCGGGCAGATCCGGCAGCAGATCGAGCAGACCGACTCCAGCTGGGATCGCGAAAAGCTCGAGGAGCGGCTGGCCAAGCTGTCCGGCGGCGTCGCCGTGATCAAGGTCGGCGCGGCCACTGAGGTCGAGCTCAAGGAGCGCAAGCACCGCATCGAAGACGCCGTGTCCGCCACGCGCGCGGCCCTCGAAGAGGGCGTCGTGCCCGGCGGCGGCGTCGCGCTGATCGGAGTGCGCGACGTGCTTGACGGTCCCGTCGTCGACGACCCCGACGCCAAGGTGGGAGTGCGCCTGGTCGCCAGGGCGCTGTCCGCGCCGCTGCACCGCATCGCCGTCAACGCCGGCGAGCTCGGCGACGTGGTCGTGGACAAGGTCTCGGGCCTGCCGTGGGGCCACGGCTTCAACGCCGCCACCGGCGAGTACGGCGACCTGTTCGCCGACGGCATCATCGACCCGGTCAAGGTCACCCGCAACGCCGTCAACAACGCGGCCAGCATCGTCGGACTGATGCTGACCACCGAAGTGGCGATCGTCGACAAGCCGGAAAACGACGAAGCCGACGGCCACGGTCACAGTCACGGAGGCCACGGCCACGCGCACCAGCACGGCCCGGGTTTCTAACCGGACCGGAGTGTGACGAAAAGCGGACCCCGCCCTCGTTTTTGGGCGGGGTCCGTTCGTGTGCTCACGCCTACCAGGCCAAATGCTTGCGAAAACTTTCTGCATAGTCGCGTCATAGCCCCAGACGTTGTCACTCTCACGTGGTGAGGGCATTCCTCAGGAGTGAAAGGTGAGGTCACGTGAGATCTGTTCTGGTCTGTGTGAGGAACACGGAGTCGGCACAGCGGATCACCGCCAGCGCCGCCCGGATGGGGATGGCGCAGACGGTTCACCCGGTGCTGACCGCCGAGGAAGTTCACCAACGGATGATCGACCGTCCCGCCGACATCGTTCTCGTCGACGCCGGGTTGGCGCGACCCGACCCGGTGCAGTTCACCCGCACCGTGTTGGCGCGCGCACCGCGCACCGGCGTGGTCTTCGTCGGATCGATCGACCCGCGGGTGGCGGCGATGACAGTGGCGGCCGGCGCGAGAGGCGTCGTCCGCGGTGGAGAGGAGGGCGAAGACCTGGTAGTCGCGTTGACCCAGGCGATGATGCTGATATGTCCCCGCGTCAACAATTCCGACCGGCTGCCGCGGCAGCGCGGCGGGAAGACGACGTTGACCGAGCGGGAGCTGCAAGTGCTGCGGGGAATGAGCGAAGGAAAGAGCAACGCCGAGATCGGGACCGATCTGTTCGTCTCCGAAGACACGGTGAAGACGCACGCGCGTCGGCTCTTCCGCAAACTCGGGGCGCGAGACCGGGCGCACGCGGTCGCCAAGGGGTTTCAAGGGGGCATTGTGAGCTGAAACGGGGCGGGAAGACGTCGACGTCGTCTGGCGTTACACGGAAAACAAGCTTTACCCTTCGGTGGGGAGCGGCCCGGCCGGCCCAGAGTCGTCCGGGCCGTTACTTGCGTCGGATCAGCGGGCCTACGAGCTGATGCCCGGCTCGTCCTCGCCGTCTTCGAAAGCCGAGTAGATGTCCTGCCAGCAGTCGGCGTATCCGCGGGCGTAGTCCCAGGTGACGTAGTCGTCGGGGTTGGGATCGAAGGCGGGCTCGTGGATGCGGGGCGAGTTGTCGCCGAGCACGTGCTGCAGGTTGTTCTTCAGCAATCCCCACTCGAAGTAGTGAGGTTCCCGACAGTCGGGGCATTCCACGACAAGACCGCGCACGCCCGTCGGCTCCAGGATCTGCTGGAACGTCTCCAGGCTCTCAAGGTCGTCGACCAGCTCGGCCCGCTCGTTGTCGGAAAGCGGGTCATGCGGGTCCAAGCCCGGCCAATGCTCGTCCGGATCGTGAGGGAATGGGTCCTGCGGCTCGTCCTGCACCCGGCCAGCCTATCGTTTCGAAGGCGCTTTCCGCAGAGTCACGCCACCGGCGGACCACAGCGTGCCGGGCTTGCCGCCGGGGCTTCGCCGACCCCCTAATACGATGGACCAATGGCATTTACAGGGGATTTTGACGTCAGCACGTACTCCGCGAGCGTCCCGATGGGCGCTTCGGAAGGCATTCCGCTTGGACTCACCTTCGACGACGTACTGCTGCTGCCCGGCGAGTCGAACGTCATCCCCTCTGAAGTAGACACCTCGGTGCGCCTGACCCGCGAGATAAGGCTGCGGCTGCCGCTGGTCTCGGCGGGAATGGACACCGTCACCGAGGCCCGCATGGCCATCGCCATGGCCCGCCAGGGCGGCATCGGCGTGCTGCACCGCAATCTCTCCGCCGAGGCGCAGGCGCAACAGGCCGATCTGGTGAAGCGCTCCGAAGCCGGAATGATCGCCGACCCCGTCACCTGTTCGCCGAACGACACCATCGGCGACGTGGACGCGCTGTGCGCCCGCTGGCGGATCTCCGGCGTGCCCGTCGTCGACGAGCACGGCGCGCTCATCGGCATCGTCACCAACCGGGACATGCGCTTCGAGACCGACATGAGCATTCGCGTCGCCGAGGTCATGACCCCCGCGCCGCTGGTGACGGCCGCGGTGGGCGTCTCCGCCGCCGAAGCCCTCGACCTGCTGCGGCGCAACAAGATCGAGAAGCTTCCGCTCGTCGACGCCGACGGCGCGCTGAAGGGCCTCATCACCGTCAAGGACTTCGCCAAGCGCGAGCAGTACCCCGACGCCACCAAGGACTCAAGCGGCCGGCTTCGAGTGGCCGCGGCCATCGGCGTCGGCGAGGAGCAGTACCAGCGTGCGGGCCTGCTCGTGGACGCGGGCGTCGACGCGATCGTCGTGGACGTGGCGCACGGCCACCACCGCAACGTTCCCGAACAGATCGCCCGCGTCTCCAAGGACTTCGGCGACCGCACCCAGATCATCGGCGGCAACGTCGTCACCTTCGAAGGCGCGAACGCGCTCATCGAGGCCGGCGCGGACTCCGTGAAGGTGGGGGTGGGCCCGGGCGCGATCTGCACCACCCGGATCGTCTCCGGCGTGGGAGCGCCGCAGATCAGCGCCATCATGGACGTTGTGCGGGCCGCCCGTCCGCACGGCGTGCCCGTGATCGGAGACGGCGGCATCCAGTACTCCGGCGACATCTCCAAGGCGATCGTCTCCGGCGCCGACGCGGTGATGATGGGGCAGCTGCTCGCCGGCTGCGACGAGAGCCCCGGCGAGCTGGTCTTCCTCAACGGCAAGCAGTACAAGGCGTACCGCGGCATGGGTTCGCTTGGCGCGATGCAGGCGCGCGGCGACGCGAAGTCCTACTCCAAGGACCGCTACATGCAGGCCGACGCCCGCGACGACAAGCTCGTCCCCGAAGGCGTCGAGGGACAGGTGCCCTACCGCGGCAGCCTGGCGCAGGTGCTGCATCAGCTCGCCGGAGGCTTGCGCTCGGCCATGGGATACTGCGGCGCGGGTACCATCGACGAGCTTCATCAGCGCGGTCGTCTGGTCCGCATAACCGCGGCGGGGTTGAAGGAAAGCCACCCGCACGACATCCAGATGACCGTCGAGGCGCCAAACTACCACTCCAGATAGGAGCTTGACGCGTGCGTGACGTGGTGGAAATCGGCGGGGGGAAGACCGCCCGGCGCGGGTACGGCCTCGAAGACGTGTCGCTTGTGCCCAGCCGACGTACCAGGGACGTCGACGACGTATCCGTCTCCTGGCAGCTGGACGCCTACCGCCTCGACCTGCCGTGCATGGCGCATCCCTCCGACGCGATCATGAGCCCAGAGTCCGCCACGGAGCTCGGGAAGCAGGGCGGCCTCGGCGTGCTCAACGCCGAAGGGCTGTGGACGCGCTACGAGGACCCGCGCCCGCTGCTCGCCGAGCTGGCGGCCGTCGAGGGCTACCCGGCCGACATGACGCCGCGGCTGCAGCGGATGTACGCCGAGCCGGTCAAGCCCGAGCTCATCGCCGAGCGGGTCAAGGAGATGCGCGAAGCCGGCGGCCCGATCGCGCTGCGGGTCTCGCCGCAGCACACCGTCGCCCTGGCGCCGGTGATTCTGGACGCCGGCGTTGACGTGCTGGTGATCCAGGGGACCATCGTCTCCGCCGAGCACGTCTCGACCAACGACGAGCCGCTGAACCTCAAGGAGTTCATCGCCGACCTGGATCTGCCCGTCGTCGTCGGCGGGTGCACCAACTACCAGACCGCGCTGCACCTGATGCGCACCGGCGCGGCCGGCGTGATCGTCGGCGTCGGCGCGAACCTGTTCGCCACCACCGGGTTCGTCCTGGGCATCGAGGTCCCCATGGCCTCGGCGATCGCCGACGCGGCCGCCGCCCGCAGCGACTACCTCGACGAGACCGAGGGACGCTACGTCCACCTCATCGCCGACGGCGACATGGACTCGTCCGGCGAAATCGCCAAGGCGATCGCCTGCGGCGCCGACGCGGTCATGCTCGGCGAACCGCTGGCCAACTGCGCCGAGTCGCCCGCCGGCGGTGCGTGGTGGCACTCGGCGGCTAGTCACCCCAAGCTGCCTCGCGGCGTCTTCGAGCCCTCCGGCGACATGGCGGAGGATCCGGAAGAACGGGTGTCCATGGAGGTCCTGCTGCACGGGCCTTCCGGCGACCCCAACGGAACCCAGAACCTGTTCGGAGGGCTGCGCCGCGCCATGGCCAAGTGCGGATACTCCAACGTCAAGGAGTTCCAAAAGGCCGAGCTGGTCCTTTCATAGAGCTCGTAATTCCATCCCGTTTCCTGCTGCGCGTCCTCCAGGCGCGACGGTCCTTGCGAAGCGCCGTCGTTCGAGTTTTTACTCGCGGCGTTGTCGGCACGTGCGCATCCAACACCGGGACGCAGACGCACCTCCGCCTTGCGACGCGTCCACCTGGAGGCCGCTCGCGACGGAAGAGGATGGAGTTACGAACTCTTAAAGCTCCAGCTCGAGGCCGTCGCGCGGCAGCGCCACGCCCGCCTCGACCACCTCGGCGTGCTGGCGGGACTTGGCGTCTAGCACTGGATTCGTGTTGTTGAAGTGCGTGTACATCCAACGCACTTCCGGGCGCCGGCGCATCCTCGCCAGGCTGCCGGTTTCGCCGGCGATCGGTATGTGCCCCATCGCCTTCTGCGCGCCGGAGGCGACGCCCGTGCCGGTCCCCGGCATCTCGTCGGCGGAGTAGAAGGTGCCGTCCGCGAGGCAGACGTCGGCGCCGGCGACGAACTCGTCGAAGCCGTCCGGCCACGTGGCGAGACACGGAGCGTACACAAGCGATCCGCCGGTGGCCGGGTCGGCGATGCGGTAGGCCACGACCCACGGGCCCGCCGCCGTCGAATCCCGCGCGTACTTTGGACGTTTGTCGCCGACGGCGAACGTCGAAACGCGCAGCCCTTCGATCTCGGTCTCCGGCTCGCGCCACCGCCACCCGCCGTATCCGGACACCACGCCCTTGACCGGAAAGCCGTCGCGCAGCGCCTCGAGCGCCGCCGCGGGCGCCCACACCCGCAGGCCCGCGCCTTCACGCAGCATGAGCAGGCCGAGGGCGTGGTCGAGCTCGGCGTCGGTGAGCAGCGCGCCGCGCAGCGGCGTCTCCCGCTCGGCGGGACCGGCGGCGAGCCGGGGACAGGCGAGGATCTGAGACCGGATGTCGGGCGAGGCGTTGACGAGCAGCCAGCCCGCGCCGTCGGCGCTCACCGCGAGGCAGTCCTGCGTGCGCGGCGGAATGTTCACGTCTCCGCGGCGGCACGCCGCGCACATCCGGCAGGCGCAGTTCCACTGCGGAAACCCGCCTCCGGCCGCCGTGCCGAGCAGCACCGCTCTCATGTGGTCGCCTTCCGCATCGTGAACTGCGAGACCTCGCCGCCGCCGGTCAGAATCTCGTCGACGAACGGGCGATCAGGCGAAAGCGTGCACACCGGGTCGGTCGCGGCGGCGTCGCCGGTGAGCAGGTACGCCTGACAGCGGCACCCTCCGAAGTCGATCGACCTGCGGTCGCAGGTGCGGCAGGGATCGCGCATCCAGCTCTCGCCGCGGTAGACGTTGAAGGACTCGGATTCGTACCAGATCTCCGCGAGCGGACGCTTCGTCACGTTGTCCAGTGTGAGCGTCTTGATCGCGGTCGCGGCCGGACACGGCAGCACGTCGCCGTCGGGCGCCACGGTCAGCTGGCGCGCGCCCCAGCCGTACATGCACGGCTTGGGATGACGCCCGTAGTAGTCGGCCGTCACGTACACGATCTCCATGGAGTCGCGCAGCCGCCGGGTCGCCTCGCGCACCACCGGCTCGGCGGCGGCGAGCTGCTCGCGCGTGGGCAGCAGCGCGTCGCGGTTGCGCAGCGCCCAGCCGTAGTACTGGGTGTTGGCGAGTTCGAGCCTGTCGGCGCCCATCCGCTCGGCGAGCGCGACGATGTCGCCGACGCGGTCGTGGTTGGCGCGGTGCAGCACCACGTTCACGGTCAGCGGCAGGCCGACGCGCTTCACCGTCGCGGCGGCGTCTATTTTGCGCTCGTGTGCGCGGGCGCCGGCGATCGCGTTCGCCGACTCGGTCTCGGCGTCCTGTACGGACAGCTGCACGTGCGCGAGCCCGCGGCCGGCCAGATCGTCCAGTCTGGCGTCGGTCAGCCCGAGCCCGCTGGTCACCAGGTTGACGTAGCAGCCGAGCGAGGCGGCGTGTTCCGTCAGCTCGGGCAGGTCGGCCCGGGCGAGCGGCTCGCCGCCGGAGAGGTGCACCTGCAGCACGCCCAGCTCGCGGGCCTGGGTCAGCGTCGACTTCCACTCGTGGGTCGACAGCTCTTCGTTCTTGGCGATCAGCTCCAGCGGATTGGAGCAGTAAGGACAGTGCAGCGGACACCGGTGGGTCAGCTCGGCGAGCAGTCCAAGCGGCGGTGCGGTCGTCATGTCCATTCGACTACCTTTCGGTCCCGCAGCCGATCCAGTACTTTCTGGACGTCTTCGGCGCGCACGCCTTCGTAGCGGCGCCCAAGCGTCTCCACGATGTCGTCGACCGCGGCCTTCCCGTCGCAAAGGTTCAGCACCGCCGCGGCGGTGGCGTTGAGCACAAGCACGCCTTCGGGGAAGAGCACGACGTCGACGTCGCGGACGCGGTCGAAGGACAGCCGGACCCCGTTGCGCAGCCGCGGTCGGGCCGCGGAGGCGGTCACGGCCGACCCTCGTCGTCTGCGGCGCGCTCGATCGCGTCCAACATCGACCACAGCACGTCGCATTTGAAGGAAAGCGCCGCGATCGCCGCGTCCTGCTGTTTCCGCGTCTTGCAGCCGCGCACCACGATCTCAAGCGCGGTGCGTCCCTCGTCGGACACGGCCTCGATTCGCTTGTTGAAGTAGGCGAGATCGTCGGAGCGGATCCAGGGGTAGTTGGCCAGCATGTCGACGACCCGCTGACGCATCAGGTGACCGGAGAACATCTCGGTGAGACTGGAGGCGACCGCTTCCAGCCAGGGCCGGGTGCGGGCGAACGTCACGTAGCCGTCCACGGCGAATCGGACGCCGGGCACGACGTGCCGCTCGTCGAGCACTTCCCGGCGGCTGAGGCCGACGGCCTCGCACAGCCGCAGCCACCGCTCCGCGCCGCCTTCGCCGTCGAGGTGGCCGTCGTGGTAGACGATGCGGTCAAGCCAGGTGACGCGCACGTCGCGGACCGGGCAGTTGCTGATGATCGCGGCGTCCTTTTGCGGCAGCACCGACTGGTAAAGCCATCGGTTCGCCGCCCACGTCTGGAGTTGGGTCTTGCTCAGACCGCCTTCGTGCAGCCGTTTATGGAAAGGGTGAGATCCCCAGTACTTTCGGGACAGTCCACGTAGCTCTTCGATGAACTCGTCGTCCTCGCGGGGGGCGGACATGCGGCGCCTGCCTTTCTGCGACCACGCCGAATCGGGACGGCCGCGCCGTCCCGATTCGGCTGACAGGTCACTCCTGCGCGCGTCCGGCGTAGGCGGTGACTTCCATGGGGGTTTCGTACTCGACGAAGTCCGGAGCTGTCCAGACTTCGCGTTCGGAGTTTTCTTTCAAGGCCGACTCCTTCGGCTCGGGTGCCGGGTTCAGGTCAATATATCGATGGGTGTGACCGGCGTCAACGATTCAGAGCCGTCAATTGGGAGCGATCCCAGCATGTTTTCGGGACGGCGCGACTATCTCCAGATCAGGTAGCTCATGGACTCGGCGTGCCGGAAGTGTGAGTGATCTTCGGCCGCCTGAACGTCGGCCTCGTCGTCGGAGTCGAGGGTCTCGTCGCCGACGACCATGGTCATCACCACGCAGTACCCCTCCGACCCGATGCGGCTGGCGGCGTAACCGCTGGCCTCCAAGTCGCCGGGGTCGGCGAAGTCGAGCACCTCGGCGGCGAACACGTCGGCGAACTCGGTCTCGAAGGCCTCCGCGCCGGCCGGGTCGTCGAACATCAGCACCTGCTGGCTGACGCGCAGCCGCTCGTCCCCGGCCCGATAAACCGCTTCGATCCGGTGCGTGCAGCCTTCCATCGCCTGCTCGGCGGCGGCGTCGGCCGCGCCGGAGGCGCAGTCGTGGTCGAACGAGTCGAGCAGGAAAAGCTCGCCCTCCAGCGTCCGATCTTCGAGGATGATCTCGTAGCTGGACTCCTTGTCCGCGTAGAACTCCGCGGCGGTGATCGGCTCGTCGGACGGACCGGACTCGGCGCCGCCGTCGTCGGTGTCCGGAAGGCTGTCGACGGCGAGGTCGAAGATCGGCGTGAACGCCCCGAGCTGGTAAGCGATGTAGACGACCAGCAGGCCCAGCCCGATCCACCACCCCTTCTTGCCGGACTTTTTCTGCTGTCTCGGCT
>JBOGDN010000761.1:0-5714 GCA_050742995.1 Stackebrandtia sp.
GTGCCAGGGCGCGCAGGAATGCCTCGCCGGCCGTGTAGCGCCGCCACCCGGCGGTCGGGGGTTCGACGACGTCGCCGGCGGCCGGGCCGGATTTTTCGCTTTCGATCTTGGCCTGCCGGGGCGGGACCGCCAGCCGCAGCACGTCGGCCATGTTGCCGGCGTATCGGTCGGCGACGGCGCGCGCGACGGCGGCGACTTGGGGCGACAGCACCTGTTCGGCGGAGACGACCTTGTCGAGGGCGTGCAGTTTGCCGCCGAAGTCGCTGCCCGCTTTGAGCTCCACGATAAACCCGCTTGCGAGGCGTCCGGAGAAGCGAACCTTGACGCGACACCCGACGCGCGCGGCGGTGACGAGCTCCTCGGGGATGCGGTAGTCGAAGAGCCGGTCGAGGTGGGGCAGCGGGCTGTCGACGCACACGCGCGCCACCGGGGGCGGAGCGGCGTCGAAGAGCATAAGCCATTGATACCCGGTCGGTGTGACCGCGCGGTCGCCGCACACGCCGGTTTGGCGGCGCCGCGCCCGAAGTCACACCGCGGCGACGACGTCCACTTCCAGCAGCGCGCCGGGTACGAACAGCCGGCTGATCTCCACAGTCGTCGACGACGGCGGTTCGCCGGTGAGGTACCGCCGCCGCACCTCGCCGTACTCGACGAGACGGTCCATGTCGGTCAGGAAGGTCCGGATGTTGACCACGTCGTCGAAGCCGGCGCCGTGCGCCTCCAGGATCGCCCCGATCGCCTTCATGACGGCGTGCGACTGGGCGGTCATGTCGTCGGGGCCGATCAGTTCTCCGTCGGCGTCAAGCGCGACCTGGCCGGAGACGAACAGCAGCGCGCCGTCGCCGCCGTCCACGCGCACCACCTGCGAGTAGGGTCCGGCGGGGGCCGGCGCGGCGGCGGGGTTGTCGAATGTCTTCTGCATGAAATCCTCCTGTGAAGGTTCTATTTGCCGTCGACGACCGCGGACAGGTCGTCGGCGGGGTCGCCCATGAAGTCGGCGAGTCGATTTCGGACGGCGGCGACGACGTCCAGCCCGGCGTACGGCGCGGACGCCGTCGCCAAGTCGAGGTCCTTGATCGCGTGGGTCACGGGGAAGTCGACGCCGGCGGCTCCGACGCGCGCCAGCGCTCCGGCCAAGGGCCCGGATCGCAGTTCCTCTCGCACGCCCTCCTCGGAGACTCCGAGGGCCGCGGCGAGGCCGAACGCCTCGGCCAGACAGGCCACGGAGGTGATCATCGCGGCGTTGACCACGAGTTTCAGCGCCGATGCGGCGCCGACGCCGCCGCATCGCACCGTGGTTCCCAGCGCGGACAGAACGGGACCGGCGCGGTCGACGTCGTCGGGTTCGCCGCCGACGTACACCGTCAGCGCCCCGGTTACCACATGCGGCACGCTGCCCTTGACCGGCGCGTCCAGCAGTCGCACGCCCTCGGGCAGCCGCCGCTTCACCTCGTCGACGGCTTCGGGGCCGATTGTGGACATCTGCAGCAGAACGGCGCCGGGCCGCATCGCCGCCGCGGCGCCCGAAGGGCCGAACAGGACCTCGCGCACGGCGTCGGCGTCGCTGACGAATACGACGACCGCGTCGGCGTCTCGCACGGCCTGCGCCGGGTCGACGGCGACGTCGGCGCCTTCGGCGGCCAGCCTGGTCGCGGGCGCGGGCGTGCGGTTCCACACCGAGACCGGGCGTCCGTCGGCGAGCAGGCGACGCGCCGCGGCCGCGCCCATCCGGCCGAGTCCGAGGACTGCGATTCGTTCCATGAGCATCCTTTGCGTCTGGTCGTCTCAAATGCGTTGTCCACGCTATGCTCGCTCAAGCAATTCGACAAACGAATGTTTTGCATGCTTCACATGCGTATAACGCATACCTAAGGAGGGCACGTGGACACCGCCTGGCTCGAGGTTTTCCGGCAGATCGCTCGCTGCGGCTCCTTCACCGCGGCGGCCAGGGCCGCCGGCTACACGCAGTCGGCGATCTCACGTCAGATTTCCGCGCTGGAAAGCGAGGTGGGTGCGCAGCTGTTCGACCGTCAGGCGCGCGGCGTCCAGCTCACCGAGGCCGGCCGGTTTCTGCTCGCGCACGCCGAGGCGGTGCTCGACCGGCTCGACGCCGCCAAGCGCGATCTGACGGCGTTGAGCCGGCTGGAGGCGGGTCGGCTGCGCGTGGGGTCCTTCGCGACGGCCGGGGTCGCGCTGCTTCCGCAAGCGATCGCCGAGTTTCGCGCGGCGCATCCGGGGGTGGCGATCTCGCACGCCGACGGTCTTTCCGCGCGACTGGTCGAGGCCGTTGCCGCCGACGATCTGGACGTCGCGGTCGTCACGGGATATCCGGATCAGATCGACGACTTCGAGAACGTGCGGCTGCACGCGCTGCTGGACGAGCCGATGCTGGTCGCCCTGCCGGGCGGGCACCGGCTGGCGGGGCGCGAGTCGGTGCGGCTGTCCGAACTAGAAAACGAAAGCTGGATCGCCGGCAGCGCCGCGGTGGAGGAGACGTTGATTCGCGCGGCCCTGCGTCGGGAGTTCCGCCCCGACGTGGCCTACGTGGTGCGCGACTGGATCGCCAAGCAAGGCTTCGTGGCCGCCGGACTCGGCGTGACCCTGGTGCCGGCGCTGGCCGTCGACTCGGTGCGCGCCGACGTGGCGCTGGCGCGTCTTGACGAACCCGACGTCCCAACCCGCGGCATCCGCGCCGCGCTGCCGGACGACCGCGCGGGGGCGCCCGCGGCCGCGGCGTTCGTCTCACAGCTGGAGGATTCGGCGCGGCGACTGCGCGATCGGCAGTTCGCCGAGGCCCGCGAGGCTGATCTTTCGCTATAGAGGACCTGCCCCGCCCCATCCGGGGGCAGACCACCCTAGGCGAAGCTTCCTCATTTCACCCTATGCGGCCAAGTGATGTCAAACGGTTATTTCGGAGTGCGGGATCGGGAAGCAGCGGTCCGGCCCGCGCGCGGGAGCGGGCCGGACCGGAGAAACCCGGGAAGGAGCGTTTACAGCCTGAAGTGGAAGATCCCCCAGGCGAGGTTGCCGGCTTCGCCTCCGGCGACCCAGTTGCGCAGACCAGTCTTCATCCGCTCGATGTACGCGGAGCTCACCGAGCCGGCCAGCTCGGCGCCGCGTGCTTCGAGTTCATCGAGCACGCGTTGGTAATGGCGGGACATCTGCGGGGTGAGGTCGTCGAATTCGACCTCGATCAGACCCAGGCGTGCGGCTTCGCGCTTGTAGAAGCGCGGATTCCCCATCGTGTCGAGATGGAGCCGAGCCAGGATCGGCTTCAGCTGGTGACGGGCGGCGTCGTCGGCGGCCATCGGGTCGGTGAAGACGAACTGTCCTCCCGCGCGCAGCATGCGCACGCACTCCTCCATGACGCGGGAGCGGTCGCCGCTGTGCAGGAAGGCGTCCTGCGACCAGACCACGTCGAAACCGCTGTCCTGCAGGGGAATGTCCTCGAAGGATCCGTCGACGACCTCGATGAGATGGTCGAGGCCCTCGGCGCGGTTTTTCTCGCGGTTGCGTTCGTTCTCCACTTCCGAAAGATTCAGACACGTCACCTGACAGCCGTAGGTTCCGGCCAGGTAGCGCGCCGAACCGCCGTAGCCGGAACCGACGTCGATCACCTGGGTGTCCGAGGTGACGCCTAGTTTCTCGGCGATGCGCTCCACCGTCAGCCGGCTGGCCTCCGCGATGTCGTTCGTGAAGTCGTAGAGGCCGATGTGGATGTCGGTGCCGCCCCAGATGGTGTGGTAGAAATTGTCGGCGTCGGCGGAGTTGTAGTACTCCCGCGCCGTTTCCACCGCAACGGAGTAGACGTCGGTCAGCTCCGTGTCGGGACGGTACGCCTTCTCGGCGACGTGTATGAAGAAGTCCGGCTGCTCGTCCTGATAGGTCTCCTTGAAGTCGCCGTAGGTGTCGACCTTCTGGAAGCCCACCTCGCGCAGCAGGCGTCGCGTGTACGCCTTGCGCAGCGGGAACATGTTGAGGTGGTACTTCGTCTTGTCGGGGAACGAGTAGGCGAAGCGGACAAGTCCTTCGTCGACATACTCCGGCTCAGCCGCCACGTCGTCGCCGCAGTAATAGTAGACGTGCTTGTTGCCGTACTCGCCGTCCAAAATGGCGTCATAGTTGCGCTGGTCGATGATCAACACGCCGTCGTGCTTGAGCATCGCGTAAAACTCGGCCAGCGCCTTGCGGCGGTCCCGGCCGGAGAAAAGGTGGGTGAAGGAGTTGCCGAGGCAGACGATCGCGTCGTACGTGCCGTGAACGTCGCGGTTCAGCCATCGCCAGTCGGCCTGAACGACGCGCATGATGTGCCCGCCGTGCTCCAGTCCGTTGGCGAAGGCCTTGGCCAGCATTTCGGGGCTGCCGTCGGCGCTGACGGTGTCGAACCCCTCTTCGAGCAGCCGCACCGAGTGAAACCCGGTCCCGGTGGCCACGTCGAGCACTTCGCGCACACCGCGGGCCTTGAGCTGGTCGATGAAAAAGCGGCCCTCGCTGTCGTACCGGGCCTTCCAGTCGATCAGGTCGTCCCACTTCTCGACGAACCCGGTTACGTATTCATCCTTGTAATGGTCAGTGTCTCGAACGGAGATGGGGTCATCCCCGAAGTCCTGCAGATCTTGACCGGAAATAAGGCGGCTCCTCACACTTGACTGCGCCCTCGACGCAAGCAGTTCCGTCGAGGGTGAAACTTCGTGCAGCTCCATTCAAGGTCAAGCACTCAGCGGAAACAAGTGCGGTCACGGTCTGTCGGCGTGTATGCACTGGTGAGGACGCGCAAAAAAAGTTTCTCGCGCGCGCAGAACCGAAACGAGCCTGTACGCAGGGCCGATCGCTATGCACAACAGCAGTCGCCATACGCAACAGCACGGACGTTCATTCGCCTCGCGCGCGCCAGGCGACGAGCACTTCGGACTCTTTTTCGCGGCTGAGGCCGGCCGCGAGGTTCGGCGAGTCGCCGGAGGCTTCCCGCCAGTCGCGAGCGGTTTCGGCCAGCGGACGGATCTTCATGCCGGCCGCGACCGCCGAGGACGTGTCGCGCGAAAGGAATCCGTCGTGGCTTGGCAAGGGCAGCCACAGCCCCAGGGACTCCTCCCCCGCCCACGGGTTGACGCCGTGCGCTTCGAGAAAGTCCTGGGACACCCAGGTGAAGGTCGCCTCGGCGCCGACGCCCTCGGCGATCTGATTCAGGAACTCCCGGCGGGTCATCGGCGGACGTATCCCGTCGACGACGCCGGACGTCTTCTGCTCGGCGGCGTCGAGAATCCACGACGCCAGGTCGCGCACGTCGATGTACTGGACCAGGTCGTCGGGTGAGCCCGGGGCGAGCACCTCGCCGCCCTCGGCGATGCGCTTGGGCCAGTATCCGAAGCGGTCGTTCGGGTCGTCGGCGCCGACGATCAGCCCGGCGCGGACGACGAACGCGCGCTCGCCGAGCCGCTCGCGCACCAGGTTCTCGCAGGCGACCTTGTTGGCGCCGTACTTCTCCATGTCGCCGTCCGCGCTGTCGGCCGGCTCGGGTTCCAGCAGCGGCGCGGCGTCCGCGGTCTGGCCGGGCGTGGACTGGTCGGCGTAGACGCTGCATGTGGACACGAAGGTCCAGTGGCCGACGTCGCCGGCCAGCGCGTCGAGGGCGCGGCCGACGTGCAGCGGCAGCCGCGCCACGTCCACGACCGCGTCGAAAGACTCCCCCGCCAGCGCGTCCATGCCGCCGGAGG
>JBOGDN010000762.1:0-16626 GCA_050742995.1 Stackebrandtia sp.
TGGATCGCGGCGGCCGGCCGCGGAGTCGCCGTGCTGTCCGACGGCGCCGCGGAGCAGCTGGCCGTTCTCGAGGAAGGCGCCGCGCCGGCGATGCGGGTGAACGACGGGTCGTGCGATCCCGCCGGCCGCTTCTGGGTCGGCAGCATGGCCTACGACACCACCCCCGGCGCGGGCGCGTTGTACCGAGTGGACCATGACGGCGCCGTCAGCAAGGCGTTGACCGGACTGACCGTCCCCAACGGCCCGGCCTGGAGCCGCGACGGCGACGTCATGTATCTCGCCGACAGCGCCGCCGGCCGCATCGACGCCTACCCGGCGGACGTCGAACGCGGCGAGCTCGGCCCGCCGCGCCGGTTCGCGCAGCTGGAGCCGGGACTGTCGCCCGACGGCATGACCGTCGACGACGAAGGGTGTCTGTGGACGGCCGTGTGGGACGGCGCGGAGGTTCGCCGCTACCGCCCCGACGGCGCGTTGGATCGCCGCCTGCCGCTGCCCACGTCGAGACCGACCAGCTGCTGTTTCGGCGGTCCCGGCATGCGGCGGCTTTTCGTCACCACCGCGGCGTACGGCCTCGACGACGAGGCGGCGGGCGCGGTGTACGCGTTCGACCTCGACGTGGCCGGGAAGCCCGCTACGGCCTTCGGCCCTCAGTAGAGGCTTGACGACAGACGCCTGCCGGCGCGAGCGCTCACGTCTCGGATTGAGGTTCGGCTTCGGGACCGTCGACGACGCGCCAGCGCCCGACGTCCTTATAGGCCGAGTCGTAAATCGTCGAACCGTCGCCGGGCTTCAGCTCGTAGTGGCGGAGGTTTCCGGCCCAGTACCGCAGGATCCGTCCAAGCTCGCGAACAGCGTCGCCGTCGCTTATGTCCACGTCAAGATGAAACATCCGCCTGTTTTCACTTCGAGGAGAAATCTCAATGCCTCACTTTCAGACCGAGGTGGGTCGTCGACGTCTCTTGTGAGATTCGACAACATGACAGCTTCAAGTTTCTCATTAAAGTTCTACTTGAGACTTTTCTTCGTAAGCAGCGAGATATAGCGGCAATTCGCGGCGCTAACATTAAACTCCCAGGTGAACCCGTCTTCGGGAGGGTCGAGCGATGAGCCGCGAGCCAGACAGTCTGCGTCCCGTCGACCTGGCGCGCGCGGCCGGCGTGTCGACCCAGCAGATCCGCAACTACGAAACCGCCGGCGTCCTGCCCCATGTGCCGCGAACCCTTTCGGGCTACCGCCGCTTCGACGCCGGGCACCGTCGCGCCGTGTTGACGTACCGGGCGCTGGCGAGCGGGTACGGCGCCGACGTCGCTCGGGGAATCATGCGGGCCGTCCATGCCGGAGACGTCCCGCGTGCGCTCGCGCTTGTGGACGCCGGCCACGCCGCGCTGCATGAACAGCGGCTTTCCCTGCGGGCGGTCGGCGAAGCGCTCGAAGCCGTCGCGCAGGAGGATCCCGACGCCGGGACGTCGCCGCGGTCGGGGATGCGCATCAAAGAGGCGGCCGCCCGCGTCGGCGTGCGCCCCTCCGCCCTGCGGGTGTGGGAGTCCGCCGGCCTCCTGAGTCCACAGCGCGAACCCGGCGTCGGGTACCGCCGTTTCAGCTCGTCCGACCTCCGAGACGCGCGAATGATCGACATGCTGAGACAGAGCCGCTACCTGCTGCCTCAGATCCAATCCATCCTCGACAATTTTCGTCGCACCGGCGGCACGCGGGCGCTTCGCGCGGCCGTCGCGCAACGTCAAGCAGAGCTGACCAGGCGGGCGACGGCCATGCTCGAAGGCTCCAGCCGGCTGTGCCGTTACCTCGGGGAGGCGGAGTCGGCCTCGGCTTGATCGCCGCGCGGGTTGACGGCGACTTTTATTTCATCGAACGTTGAGTTAAGGTGAGGTGTTGCGCGGATTCGAGAAAACCGCGTCCCGACGGCAACGAGGAGAAGCGTCAATGTCGACGATCAACATGCCCCTGGTGATGGAGTTCCGGGACGTCGACGCCGAACGCCCGGACGCCGTCGGAGGCAAAGCGGCGAACCTGGGAGTGCTTGCCGCCGCCGGGTTCCGGGTTCCGCCCGGCGTGTGCCTCACCACCGAGGCCTACGCGCGGGTGGCCGCCGGGGCGGGCCTGGACAGGCTGCTCGACGCGCTCGCCGACGCCGACGCGCGACAGTCGCCCGGGCTTGCGGCCCAGATTCGCGAGGCGATCATGTCCGCGCCCGTACCTGACGACATCGCCGAGGCGATGCGAGCCCGCGCCGACGGTCCAGTCGCGGTGCGCTCCTCGGCCACCGCCGAAGACCTGCCGCACGCCAGTTTCGCCGGACAGCAGGACACGTACCTCAACGTCGTCGGCGGCGACGCCGTCCTTGACGCCGTGCGCCGATGCTGGGCGTCGCTGTGGACGGACAGGGCCGTGGCCTACCGCGCCGCCAACGGAATCGACCACCGCCGTGTGCGCCTGGCCGTGGTCATTCAGCGGATGGTCGACGCCGCGGTCGCCGGCGTCGGCTTCACCGCCAACCCGGTGACCGGCCGCCGCCGCGAAGTCGTCGTCGACGCCGCGCCCGGACTGGGAGAGTCGGTCGTGTCGGGGACGGTCAACCCCGATCACTTTGTGGTCGACCCCGACGGAGACATTGTGGAACGCCGTCTCGGCGACAAGCGGACGGCCGTGGTCGCGTCCCCGGAGGGCGGCACGCGCCTCGTCGAGGGCGCCGACGCCGCGCAGCCGTGCCTGTCGGACGACCAGATCCGCGAAATCGCCACGCTGGGCCTTCACGTCGAGGAGCACTACGGCAGCCCGCAGGACATCGAGTGGGTCTTCGATTCCGACGGCGTCTTGTGGCTCACGCAGGCCCGGCCGATCACCACGTTGTACCCGCTGCCCACCCCGCCGACGGACGGCCGCGACGACGCGCTGCGGGTCTACTTCTCCGTGGCCGCCGGTCAAGGCCTCTACCGCCCCATCACCCCGATGGGACTGTCGGCGTTTCGAATGCTGGGCTCCTCTGTGGCGCGGATGTTCGGATTCCCGGTCTCCGACCCGCCGGCCGGCCCGCCGGTGTTCACCGAAGCCGGGCAGCGGGTGTTCATCGACGTCACCGGCGCGCTGCGCAGCCGCGCCGGCCGCGTGATCGCGCCGCGACTGCTCGACTTCATGGAAGCCAGATCGGCGGTGATCCTCCGCGATCTGCTGCGGCGGCCCGAGCTGAGCCTCACGCAGCGCTCGCGGCTTCCCTTCGTTCGGCGCGTCGCGCGCATCATGTTCCGCTACCGGATCCCGCCGCGAGTCGTGCGGGCGATGGTCTCGCCGGCCGCGGCGCGGCGTCGCATCTCACGGCTGCGCGAGGAGTTCGCCGCCGCCCTGCGGTTGCCGCAGGACGCCACGACGTCGCAGCGGCTAGACTATGTGGAGCGAATTCTTGGGGAGCTGACCATGCCGACGCTGCCCAAGCTGGCGCCGGGGCCCGCCTGCGGCTTCTTGATGCTCGGCGTCGCGCACCGGCTGCTGCGTGACCGCGCCCGCCCCGGCGAGCTGCAGACCGTGATGCGCGGGCTGCCGCACAACGTCACCGTCGAAATGGACCTGGACTTGTGGCGGCTGGCCTGCGAGATCCGCGCCGACGCCGAGGCGACCGAATTGCTGCTGTCGACCCCGCCCGCCGAACTGGCCGCCCGCCGGGAGCTGCTGCCGGCGGCGGTGTCCGGCCCTCTCGAGGAGTTCTTGGCGCGTTACGGTTTCCGCGCGGTCGGCGAGATCGACCTGGGCATGCCGCGTTGGTCGGACGACCCCACGCACATCCTCGGAGTGCTGGCCAATTACCTGCGCCTCGAAGACGACGAGAACGCGCCGTCCGTCCAGTTCGCGCGCGGCGAACGCGAGGCCGAGGAGGCGATCGCGCAGCTGTCCGCCCGCGTCGGACCGCTGCGCGGACGCCTGGTGCGCTTCGCGTTGGGACGCGCCCGCGAACTGGCGGGACTTCGCGAGCTGCCGAAGTTCTGCATCGTGACCGCGCTGGCGGCCTCGCGCGCGCAGCTGCGGATCGTCGGCGCCGAGCTGGCCGCCTCCGGCGCGGTCGAAGCCGCCGACGACGTGTTCTTCCTCGACCTCGCCGAAGCCCGCGCCGGCGGCGACCTGCGCGAACGAGTCGCCGACCGGCGCGCGCGGTACGAACGCGAGCTGCGCCGCAAACACGTGCCGCGCGTGCTGCTGTCCGACGGGACCGAACCCGAGGCGATCGCCGCGGCGCCCGACGACGCCGACGGCCGCCTGCGCGGCACGCCGGCTTCGGCCGGCGTCGTCGTCGGAACCGCCCGGGTGATCACGGATCCCGTCGGCGCGCGCCTGGAGCCCGGCGAAATCCTCGTCGCTCCCTCCACCGATCCGGGATGGACGCCGCTGTTCCTCACCGCGGGCGGCCTGGTGATGGAGATGGGCGGGGCCAACTCCCACGGCGCCGTGGTGGCCAGGGAGTACGGGATACCCGCGGTGGTCGGGGTGCGCGACGCCGTCGCCGGAATCGTCACCGGGCAGCGCGTCGCCGTCGACGGGACCGCCGGAACCGTCGCTCTCGACGTCCCCGAAGAGGTCGCCGAACCCTCCTGAGCGTGAAAACGGCTCGCCGGCGCCCGCGCCGTCGGCTAGCGTGCGCGTTCATGGACGTTGAAGATCCCAAGGAGCTGGTGCGGCGCGGGTACGACGTGCTGTCCCGTCGATACGAGCAGGCCTACGACGGCGACGCGAAGTACCGTCCGTGGATCAGTCGGCTGTGCGACCTCGTCCCGGAGGGCGGCGCAGTGCTCGACCTGGGATGCGGCAGCGGCGTACCGGTCGCCCGGTCGCTGGTCGCGGCCGGGCGTCGCGTCACCGGCGTCGACATCAGCGGGGTGCAGATCCGTCGGGCCCGGCAGCAGGTTCCCGAAGCCGAGTTCGTCCAAGCCGACGCCACGGCCGTGGACTTTCCCGACGCGTCCTTCGACGCCGTGGTGTCGCTCTACGCGCTCATCCACATTCCGCTCGACGAGCAGCCGCCGCTGCTGCGGCGCATGGCGACGTGGCTGCGCCCCGGCGGCTGGTTCCTGGGCGCCACAGGGCATCGCGCCTGGACCGGCGTTGACGACGACTGGCTGGGAGGCGGGGCCGCGATGTGGTGGAGCCACGCAGACGCCGCGACCAACCGGGACTGGATCACGCGGGCCGGACTGACCGTCGAAAGCGAAGAGTTCGTCCCCGAAGGCGACGGCGGGCACGCCCTGTTCTGGGCACGCCGGTCCTGAAGCGCCTCGGTTCCGCGTATCGTCCGGGAGCGATTCCAGGGAATAGGAAATCTAGTTGCCGATTATCGCCGAGAAGTCTTGACAACGTATTGAGACACATGGTCGGCTATAGGCGCTTTGCGCCCGAATCGACCAGAAGGCAACGCCCATGCGTCACACTCCGGCACGTGTCGTCGCGCGACTGGCCGCGCTGACTTCGTTCGTCCTGCTCGTCGGCATGCTCAGCGCCGTCGAGGCGGCCGCCGTCGACGGCGTCGACTATGAGACGTCGTTTGAGGACGGACAGCCGCAGCCCGACTGGACCGACACCGTGGAGACCGATCCCGACGGCGACGACAAAACCGACGGTCTCGACGGCGGAATGAAGAGCTTCGCGACGTCGGGGCCGGCGGAGTCGCCCACCGCCAAGACCGAGGCCGGATACACCGGCGTGCGTTCGCTGGAATTCTCCGGAACCCACGCCGCCGAGGGCCGCGCATACGCGTACAACAAGATCCTGGACGTCGACGTCGAGGTGACCGCCGAGAGCGAACTGTCCTACCTGATCTTCCCGGTCTTCGTCGAAGACGACCTGCGCAACCCGAGCACCTACGCGGCGGTGGACCTGGCCTTCACTGACGGGACGTACCTGTCGGACCTGGGCGCGGTCGACCAGCACGGCGCGACGCTCGCGCCCGGCGGGCAGGGAGAGTCGCAGACGCTGTACACCGACCAGTGGAACCGCAAGGCCGCGAACATCGGCGCGGTGGCCGAGGGCAAGACCGTCGACCGGATCCTGGTGGCCTACGACAATCCGATCGGGCCTCCCACCCAGTTCAAAGCGTTCGTCGACGACATTCGGATCCTGGGCGCCCCGGAGACCCCCGAGGTCGACAGCCCCAGCGATCACGCGCTGACCACTCGCGGCACGCAGTCGTCCGGCGACTTCTCGCGCGGCAACAACTTCCCGGCCACGGCGGTGCCGCACGGCTTCAACTTCTACACCCCGGTCACCGACGCCGGCTCCACCAGCTGGCTGTACGAATACCACCGGGACAACGACTCCGACAACCGTCCCAGCCTCGAGGCGTTTTCCGTCAGCCACGAGCCGAGCCCGTGGATGGGGGACAGGCAGACCTTCCAGGTGATGCCGTCGACCGCGTCCGGCACGCCCGACGCCGACCGCGAGGCGCGCGCGTTGTCGTTCGGCCACGACGCGGAGATCGCCAAACCGCACCACTACGGGGTGACGTTCGACAACGGACTGCGGACCGAAATCGCGCCGTCGAACCATTCCGGTCTCTTCCGCTTCACCTTCCCCGAAGACGACTCCAACCTGATCTTCGACAACGTGGACAACTCCGGCGGGCTGACTCTCGACGCGGACGGCGGCACGGTCAGCGGGTTCTCGGACGTCAAGAGCGGGTTGTCCACAGGGGCCACGCGGCTGTTCGTATACGCGGAGTTCGACAAGCCGGTCGTCGACGGCGGCATGCTTCCCGGCGGCGGAGGCGAGGACGTCACCGGGTACATGCGGTTCGACGCCGGAGAAGACAGGGTCGTCAACATGCGGATGGCCACGTCGCTGCTGAGCGTGGACCAGGCGAAGCGAAATCTCGACATGGAGATCGGCGACGCTTCGTTCAGCGAGGTGAGCCGGCAAGCCCAGGACCTGTGGGACGAGAAGCTGAGCGTGATCGAAGTCGAAGGCGCCACCTCCGACCAGCTGACCACGCTGTACTCGAACCTGTACCGGCTTTTCCTGTACCCGAACATCGGCCACGAGAACACAGGCGACGCCCAGGATCCGGCTTACCGGTACGCCAGCCCGTTCCAGCCGCCTGCCGGTGAAGACACCCCCACCGAGACCGGCGCGACCGTCGTCGACGGCGAGATGTACGTCAACAACGGATTCTGGGACACCTATCGCACGACGTGGCCCGCCTATTCGCTGTTCACGCCGACGCAGGCGTCCAAGATGGTCGACGGCTTCGTCCAGCAGTACCGCGACGGAGGCTGGATCTCCCGATGGTCGTCGCCGGGCTACGCCGACTTGATGACCGGCACCAGCTCCGACGTCGCCTTTGCCGACGCCGTAGTCAAGGGCGTCGACGACTTCGACGTCGAATCCGCCTACGACGCGGCGATCAAAAACGCGACAGTGGCCCCGCCGGAGTCGGGCGTGGGCCGCAAGGGACTGGAAACCTCCATCTTCGACGGCTATACCTCGACCGAAACCAAGGAGGGCATGTCCTGGGCGCTTGAGGGTTACGTCAACGACTTCGGCATCGCGAACATGTCTCAGGCGCTGTACGAAGCCGACCCCGACGGGCCGCGCGCCGAGGAGTACCAGACGAATCGCGAGTACTTCTTGAACCGGGCGCAAAACTATGTCCACATGTTCGACCCGAACGTCGAGTTCTTCCAGGGCCGCGACGCCGACGGCGAGTGGCGGGTGCCCGCCGACGAGTTCAACCCCGCCGAATGGGGCCACGACTACACCGAAACCAACGCCTGGAACATGGCCTTCACCGTCCCGCACGACGGACAGGGCCTTGCGAACCTTTACGGCGGCCGCGAAGCGATGGCGTCCAAGTTGGATGAATTCTTCGCCACTCCCGAGACCGCCGCGTACCCCGGCTCGTACGGCGACGTCATCCACGAGATGCGCGAAGCCCGCGACACGCGCATGGGCATGTACGGCCACGGCAACCAGCCCTCGCACCACATTCCCTGGATGTACAACTACGCGGGCCAGCCGTGGAAGACCCAGGAGCTGACTCGAGAGGCCACCTCGCGGCTGTATCTGGGCAGCGAGATCGGCCAGGGTTATCCCGGAGACGAGGACAACGGGGAGATGTCGGCGTGGTGGCTGTTCTCCGCGCTGGGTCTCTATCCGCTGCAGATGGGCGCCGACACCTACGCGCTCGGCTCGCCGCTGTTCACCAAGGCCGTCGTGCATCTGGAAAACGGCAAGGACATCGTGGTCAACGCGGAGAACAACAGCTCCCAGAACGTCTACGTCCAGGGGCTGAAGCTGGACGGCCAGTCTTACGACAAGTCCTATCTGACCCACGACACGCTCGCCGACGGCGCGGTGCTGGACTTCGACATGGGCGCCGAGCCTTCCGACTGGGCCTCCGGCCCCGACGCCGCGCCGCCGTCTGTGACTCCCGGCGATGACGTGGCCGATCCGCTGGCCGACCTCGCCGCCGGCGCGACCTCCGAGACGCCGGAAGCCTTCGACGACACCTCCGGCACCGAAGTCTCCGCCGACGGCGGCGAACTCGCCATACAGTGCGAGCTGGACGGCGAACCCGGCCAGGCCGCGATGTATACGCTCACGTCCGGCGGCGGAGACGGCGGCGACCCGGCCAGCTGGGTCGTGAAGGGTTCGAGCGACGGCGAGAACTGGACCGTGCTCGACGAACGCTCCGGCGAAAGCTTCGCGTGGCGACAGCAGACCCGGGCCTTCCAGATCGCCGAGCCGGGATCGTATTCCCACTACCGCGTCGAGATCACCGACAGCTCCGGCGAGAAGACGACCGTCTCGCAGGTGGAGCTGCTCGGCTGAGGCGCCGGCCCGCCGTCGGCGACGCTATGCGCCGCCGGCGCGGTCGTACATGCCGTCGAAGTAGGCGGTGAACGCGCCGAAGACGAAGGCGTCGTTTTCGACCTTGACGATCGCCTCGTCGTTGTTGCTCAGCGAGGTGCCGGTCAGGTTGTGGGATCCGGTGAAGACCGCCTGCTGCGAGCGATCGCTCATGAAGGCGTCCACGATGATCAGCTTGTTGTGGGATTCGAGGGAGACGACCTTGGCGGGGTCGAGGCCGCCGGCCTCCACCCACTGCTCGTCGGTTCCCTCTGAGGACGTGATGACCTGGACGTCGCATCCCAGGGAGTCCTGCAGCTCGGCCAGGCGGTCGCGAATGGCCACGCGCTTTTCCCTGAACATGCTCTGCGCCACCCGGATTGTGCCGTGGTCGTCGCCGCATTCGGTGATGTTGTTCAAGATCCCCAGCAGATTGTCGCTGCCTCGGGGGTACGCATAGGCTTCGACGCCGTCGCCGCGGTAGATCTTGTCGGCGTCCCCCCACGTCACGCCGTCGTAGGTCCAGCTCTTGGCGTTCAGTCGATTCCAGTAGCCGGTGTACCAGTCGTAAAGACCTGTGTCGCCGGTGACGGTCAGCATGTTGTTGTACTTGGTCTGCTGCGTGGAAGTCATGTTGGACGACGTCTGCGCTGCCGAGACGGCGCCGCCGACGTCGAACAGGAAGAACTTGTTGTGGTTGATGCCGGTGCCCAGGCAGCTGTCCACGCACGAGGTCAGCGGGATGTCGCTGGCCGACAGCACCTTATAAGCCTCGGTGTTGCTTTGTTTGATGATGTCGTCGATGACGATTTTCACGTCGGCGCCGCGATCGGAGGCCGCCACCAGGGCGTCCGCCACCTCGCGACGGGTCCACGAGTACATGGCCACGCGGATCGAATCGCCGTCGCCGGCCTCGGCCGTGTACTGCGTCAGCCGCTCCTCGATGGCGTTGTCCTGTCCTCCGGACTGGGTCGGATCCAACGTGCACACCTCGAACGCGCCCGAAACCTCGCAGCCGCGCGGAACCGCCTCCGGCGTGTACGGGCCGCTGGTCGCCGTCGCGGAGGGGACGAGCGCTACCGAAGCCGCCGCCGCGGAAAGCCCTGCCAGGGCGGCTGCCGCGAAGCGAATGTGTCGACGCATGATGTGGCCTTTTCCTTCCCGCCCGGCCGAACACCTGTCGGCCTTACCAGGGCGAAGGCAGCATGCGCATGCAAATGCATAAAATTTCCATGATGGGGCATGTTGGACCTTGGGGGATTTTGAGGCGTTGTCACACGCCGGTGGTCCCGTCGATTCCCTCTCTGAGGAAATCCGCGTGTCCGTTGTGCCGGGCGTATTCGTGAATCAAGTGCAGCATCACGAGGCGAAGCGACACCTCGTCGCCCGATTTGGCGTGGAGGCCGGTCACGTCCAGCGATTCGGCCGCGGCTTCGATACGCCGCGAGAGCGCCACCTCGGCCTCCCAGGCGTCGAAGGCTCCGGCTCTCGTGGAATCGCCGGCGTCATAGGCCGCCTGGAAGTCGCCCTCGTCAGACCACACCAGCGGGACGTCTTCGGCGGCGATCACTCGACGAAACCACGCCCGCTCCACTTCGGCCATGTGACGCACCAGGCCGAGCAGCGAAAGCGTCGAGGGCGGCATCGACGCGCGACGCAGGTCAGCGTCGGAAAGTCCTTCGCACTTGACGGCCAGCGTGGCGCGGTGGAAGTCGAGGAATGCGCGCAGCGTCTCGCGCTCGCCCGCGAGCAAGGGCGGGCCGACTCGTTCGACGCTCACCGACGGCTCCTTTCGTCAAAGCAGTCAGGCTACCGCCCGCGCGGCGGGAGCGAGCGCCCTTTTTCGCGCGCTTTCAGTCGTCGCGGCGGCTGAGCAGTCTCAGGTCTGGAGGCACCAGGGTGGTGCTCTCCAACAGTTCGCGGATCAGGTTGTGGTTCAAGGTGTTGCCGACCGGCTCGCCGACTTCGTCTCGGGTGAGCCCGGCGACGCCGCCCTTGGACAGGCGGGAACGTATCGCCGTCACGAGGTGCTCGACGCGTTTGGCGCTCCATCCGGCGTCCTGCTCCAGCTCGGCGAGCTGGTCGGCGGCCTGCCGCCATGTCAGCGGCCGCGGATGGGCGTCGTGGAGCAGGTAGCGCTGACCCAGCACGACAAGGGCGAGCCGCTCGACCGGTGTGAGCCGCCACGTCTTCGGCGGCCGGGTGGCATGGTCGTGTTGCGGCAGCGGCCGCTGGCCGTCGGCTCCGGCCACGTACAGCTCGAGGAGGTGCTCGCGGCCGCTCGACCCGCGCACGAACAGCGGGGTGTATCCGGCGGCTAGCGGCACCGGCTCGTCTTCGGCGAACAGCAGGCGCGATCCGGGCAGCCGCAGCGGAACACGTCCGCTGTTGCTGACCCACCACCGGTCGAGGCGACACGTCAGCCGGCCGTGGCAGCGGCTGACCCGCCGGTCGTTCTCGCCGAGGCACACGTGCACCTCGGGTCTGTTGCGTCCGAAGAGGATCTCGCGTCCTTCCTTGGGGCCGAGCTTGATCCCTCCCGCGATCGCCAACGCGTAGATCGTGCCCGGCGGCGACGTCGGCACGCCAAAGGCCAGGCTGCCGTGCTCCGCGGCGAGGCGTTGACCGCCTTTCGCCCGCAGGCTTTCGTTCACATCGACCTCCCAAAGCCCTCTACGCTTGGCGAAAGCATCCCATGCGCGGCCTGGGACCCCTCCCGAGAACTGCGGGTACAACGGGTCGAAAGACGGCGCCGACGAAGCTGGAGACGCACATGCCCCGGACAGCTTTCGCCATCGCGACGTTCGCCTTCTTGCTCGCCGGATGCGCCGGACCGGAGACCGGCGATCTGCAGGAGCCGCAGGACGACGCGGCCGCCGACGAGCCGTCGGACGCGGACCCTTCGCAAGGCGACGACACGCTCCCCGAAGCGGCGGACGGAACCGACGTCGGGGCTTGCTATGACGGCGAGTGCGAGATCGTCGCGACAGCTCTGCTGGACATTCCCGTCGACCCCAAGTTCGGCGTCGACCTGCTGTCGGTCACCGCGATCGAGAACGACGTGGTGACCCTGCAGGGCACGGGACCCGGCGCACTCGCGACGTTGAACATCGGCATGGACGCCTACGGGGTCCTCAACGGAATCAGGGTAGAAGTCACGGCGATCGTCGACGCCGAAGCCGTGCTCAGCTTCTCCGTCGAGTGAAAGCGCCGCCGAAGCGCTGGGACCGGGTCGCCTTATGCCGGCGGCAGCGAGGAGGCGGCGGGTTCGGCGAGGTCGACGGCCAAATCGCACAGCTCTTCTGTCGGCTGCGAACCCATGACCGCCACCAGCAGCAGCTCGACCTCTACGCGTTCGCGTTCGTCGGCGTCTTCGTACTGCCGGTGAACGACGCTGACCAGACACGTCTCGTCGCCGTAGCCGTCGGGTTCGACGAACGCGTCGTGCCCTGCGAGCGTGACGGGACGACCGTCCTTGGCGGTCATCGGCTGGTGTCGATCGAAAATGAGCAGGAGCGTGGCGCCGCTGGTGGTGCTGTTCCAGCGGCACTCCCAGCTCCCGAAGCCGGCGTCGGGGTGGACGGCGTCGACGCCGGGGAACAGCGAAAGCGCGTCGGCGTCCAGCAGTGCGCAGGCGTCGGCGTGAATGAGCGACTCCTTCGCCGGCTCGGCGCGTCGCGGAGTTTCGCCTTCGGACAGCACCGCCATCGCGCTGTCCACGGCCGTGTCCGCCATGGCGCACAGGTCCGCCCGGCCGTCGTCGTAGCGCTTGGCGGTGACGTAGATCTGGTGGGGTCCGTTCGGCCGCAGCGTCCGCTCGCACTCGCGGCCGTCCCCGTGGTGCCGCGCGACCTCGATCGTCCCCTCTGTGTCGACCTTTCCGGACAGGGGCTCGTCCTCGGTGTAGTCGAACCGCAGCTCGACGTCCACTTCGGTGTCGTCCTCGGGCTCCACGATGACGTCGCAGCGGTCGAAGTTGCCGTAGTCGGCGACCAGCTCGGCGTCGCCGAATCGGGTGAGCGCGGTCGCGTCGAGCAAGGCGCAGGGGTCGGCGGTGCGCGGGTCGCCGAGGGCGAGGGAAGGTTCGGCGTCGGCGGCGTCGTCCTCGGTGAACGGGAAGCCGAACGCGACCCAGGTGAGGATCGTCCCCACGACGAGGATCGCCGTGATCGCCACGGCGGCGGTCAAAACGGGGCGGCGCCGGATTCGAGACCGATCGTTCGCGGGGAGGCGCCCGTCGTCCGAGACGACGTCGTCGAGCATCCGCTTCGCCTCGGCCGCGCTGAGCCGCTTCACGGGGTCGACCCGCAGCATCGCCGACAGCACCGGGGCCAGCTTTCCGGCTCGCTTGCAGGCGGCGACGTCGCCTTCGGCCGCCCGCCGCAACAGCACGAAATGGTTGTCGGAGTCGCCGTAGGGCGAGGCGCCCTCGACGGCGGCGAACAATGTGGCGCCGAGCGAGAACACGTCGGAAGCCGGTGTCGGGTCCTCCCCGTTGGCCACCTCGGGCGCGACGTAGCCGGGGGTCCCGGCGAGCAAGCCGGTGTCGGTCAGCGTCACGTCGCCGTGCACGACGCGCGAGATCCCGAAGTCGCCGAGTTTCGCGCGACCGTCGCCGGCGACGAGCACGTTGCCGGGTTTGATGTCGCGGTGCACGATTCCGTTGGCGTGCACCGCCTCCAGGGCGTCGGCGAGCTGCGCGCCGTACCGCGCCGCATCCGCCGCGGTCAGGGTCTCCCGCTCGGCGAGGCTGCGGGCCGGCACGTGTTCCATGACGAGCCACCGCTCGCTGTCCTCGTCCACGACGTCGAACAACGTGACCACATTGGGGTGATTGACTCGCGCCAGGATGTTGGCTTCGCGTCGCAGCTGTTTGATCCGCTCGGCGCCGCGCTCGCTTTCGCTTGACAGCGCGTGCTTGAGCGCGACCGTGCGACCGAGCTCCTCGTCGACGGCCCGCCACACCGCGCCGCTTCCGCCGGAGCCGATCCGCTCTTCGAGTCGATAACGGCCGGCGACCAACTGACCGATGCGCATTGTCCTCCGATCACGGCAAGGCGCGAAGGTTCGCATCACGCCGACGCGAATCCAGCCTAGGACACCGCGATCGCGGTCAGGTCGTCACCACGTGACGTGCAGCGCGGTCGGTCCCACGTCGACGCCGCGAGTCCAGACGACGTCGTCGACCGTCCCCTGAAGCTTCAGGCCGGGCAGTCGCACGGCGAGAGCGCGCAGGGCGGCCGCGACTTCGACGCGGGCAAGCGCCGCGCCGAGGCAGTAGTGCAGCCCGTGGCCGAACGTCAACGGGGGACTGGACTTCCGGCCCGGAAGAAAGCTGTCCGGATCGGCGAAGTGCGCGGGGTCGTGGCCGGCGGCCTCGATGCGGGCGAGAACCATGTCGCCGGCGGCGATCGAGACGCCGGCCAGCTCGAGGTCTTCGCCGGCGTAGCGCGGAAAGGGTTCGCCGGTCAGACCGGCCTGCATGCGCAGAACTTCCTCCACGGCCGCCTCGACCTGGTCGGGGTCGCAGACGGCGAGCCCGGTCAGCTGCCCTTCGGCGATCAGCCGCATCGTGCCGACCGACACGGCGTTGGTCGCCGTCATGTAGCCGGCGCCGACGATTGTGGACGCCATGGCGACGAGCTCGCCGTCGCTGAGTCGCCCGTCGTCGGCGTCGCGCACCGCGATCAGGGCGCTGAGCAGGTCGTCGCCGAGATTTTCGCGTTTGGCCGCGACCAGCCCGGCGACGTAGCCGCCGAAGTCGGTCCACGCGGCGGCCGCGGCTGCGGCGGACTCCTCGTCGAAGAAGTTCACCGCGCCGACGGCGTCGGCCAGGGTGCGGAAGTGGGCGCGTTCGTCGATCGCCACGCCGAACAGCTCGCCGATCACCGTGATCGACAGCGGCGCGGCGAGCGTCGCGACGAGGTCGGCGGGAGGTCCGGAGGCGGCGAGGTCGGCGACGAGGTCGTCGGCCAGCCGCGCGACGCGCGGGCGCAGGGCGGCGACGCTGCGGGGAGTGAAGGCCTTCGACACCAGGCGACGCAGCCGCAGGTGAGCTTCTCCGTCCTGGAAAAGCGTGTCGTTGTCCGGGTGCGCTTCGCCGGGCGGAGCCATCGCGAATCGCGAGTCGGACAGCACCTTCGCCACGGCGTCGTACGAGGTGACCAGCCACGCGGGCCGCCCGTCTTCGGAGGTCACCGACGCGACGGGCTCGCTTGCGCGCAGCCGCGCATAGGCCGGCGGCGGTCGGAGGGGGTCGGGCCGGTCGAACGGCAGGGTCCGTGCGGTCGTCGACATGGCGAGCGCCTTTCTGTTTGCGTTACATCTGCAATGTAACCGGCGCTTCCGGCCGTTGTCAATACAGTCGTAATGTGAAAACATGTACAGGTGCCGAAAAAAGTCGACCGCCAGGCCCGACGCAGACTGATCGCCGACGCCCTGATGCGAATCGCCGCCGACCGCGGACTCGAGGCGGTGAGTCTGCGGCACGTGGCCGCGGAGGTCGGCGTGACGACCGGGATGGTGCAGCACTACTTCGCCTCCAAGGACGAGATGATGACGTTCGCCGTCGGCGTGATCGGCGACGACATCGGCGCCCGGATGGCCGAGGCGGCCAAGGATCTCGGCAGCTCTCCCTCCCCGAGGGCGCTGGTGCGGGCGATGCTGATCCAGCTGCTTCCGCTCGACGAGCCGCGGCGCCGCGAAGGACGGGTGGCGCTGGCGTTTTACGCCCACGCGGCGGTGAACCCGACCGTCGCCGCGGCGCTGCACGACGACGTCGCGAGGATGATCGACTTCGTCGCCGAGCAGGTCCGCGCCGCGCGAACTGCGAGTGCCGCTCCCAAGGCGACCGACCCCGCCGTCGCGGCCGCCGGGTTGCTGGCGCTGGTGGAGGGGCTGGTCGTCCACGTGCTCGGCGGGCATTACCCGCCGGACTCCGCAGTGGCCGTGTTCGACGCCCACGTGGACGCGCTGTTCGGTCCGCCGCTTTAGCGAGTGGGCCAGGCGCCCCCGTTGACGTTGAGAACCTGCCCGGTGATGTAGCGGGCGTCGGGAGAGGCCAGGAACCAGGCGGCCCCGGCTACGTCGTCGGGAACGCCGGCGCGTCCCGTGGACGTTGCCCCGATCAGCGCGACGCGGCGTTGTTCCGAAATGCCCTCGCCGAAGAATTCGGTTTCGGCGACATAGCCGGGCGCGATCACGTTGGACGTGACGCCTCGGGCGCCCAGGCCGCGACTGAGGTCGACGTTCCACGAGGCCAACGCGGCCTTGGCCGCGCCGTAGGACCCCGCGCCCTTGTCCGCGGCGATCGAGCCGATGTGGATTGCCGCGCCGCCTTCGGCGAGCCTGTCTGTCAACAGCCGAGTGGTCAGCACCGCGCTGATCAGGTTCGCTTCCAGGTTGGCCCGCCAGGCGGCGGCCAAGCCGTCCAGGTCTTCGGGGTCGGGCGCGCCGATGCCGGTGTTGCCGCCGGCGTTGTTGATCAGCACGTCGAGCCGGTCGGGGAGTTGATCGGCTAGCCGAGTCAGCTGCGCGGGGTCGGTGTGGTCGCAGGGCACGGCGCGCACGTCGCCGGCGAGGTCCTGCGCCGTCTTGGTCAGCACGTCGGCACGCCGTCCGGTGACGAAGACGACGTCACCGCTGGCGGCGAAGCGGGTGGCCGCGGCCCGGCCCAGACCGGTGCCGCCGCCGGTGACAAGCACTGCGCGTGACATGAGAAGATTTCTCCAGGCATAATTTAGACCTTAATTTAGATCTAAACATAACATGGAAGCGCCCATGACG
>JBOGDN010000763.1:0-9543 GCA_050742995.1 Stackebrandtia sp.
ATGCGGAACTCGCGGAGCGATCGCTCCACTTGGCATCGACGGTAGGGCACAAAACCGCAGGTCACAAGCATACTGGCCGCGCACTATGCGCCTGATGCATTTCGTGCCGTACATAAATCAGCGTGCAAAATGTACGTTCATACACGCACGGCGTTTACTTGATTACGATGTGGTCCAGCTGGCACAATCCCTGCATGCCACAGAACGCCCGACCCACATTGGCCCGACTGGCGCTCGGCGACATGCTGCGCCGCGCTCGCGAAGCCGCCGGCCTCAACCCGAGCCAGGCGGCCGACATGATCGCCTATCACCGCAACACCATTGTGCGGATCGAAGGCGGCGAGCAGGGCACCAAACCGCTGGTGGTGGAAAAGCTGTGTGAGCTCTATCGAACTCCGACCGAGCAGATGTCGGTGATGACCCGCCTGGCCCTCGAGGGCAAGGAGCGCGGGTGGTGGGAAGGCTACATCGACGGGCCGTCTAAGCACGCAGTGGTTTTGGAAACCGAAGTGGAGGCGTCGCTGATACGCACGTGGGATCCAGAGCACATTCCGGGTCTATTGCAGACGCCCGACTACTTGCAGGCGGTGCAAGCCAACCTGCCGTACTTGGACGCCAAGATGGCCACGGCTGTTAGGGATCTCAGACTCAAGCGGCAAGAGCTGGTGTGGGGGCGCAGGGACAAGTTCGAGGTGCAGATGATCATTGGTGCGGCCGCCATTTTGTACCTCAAGAAGATGC
This sequence comes from Stackebrandtia sp., assembly GCA_050742995.1. Lineage (GTDB taxonomy): Bacteria > Actinomycetota > Actinomycetes > Mycobacteriales > Micromonosporaceae > Stackebrandtia. The sequence continues at coordinate 742 of JBOGDN010000763.1, forward strand.
CGAGCAGGGTCGTGGCCATGCAGATCGAACGACTGCGCCGCTTCGCCGCCAGGCCGAACGTCGACATCCGGATCGTCGACCGCGTCCACGCGGCCATGGACGGCGGTTTCAGCATCCTCACTCCTGGCCGCCTCTCACGCCCCCCGTTCGCTGTTGTCACGTCGTTGGACGGCATCCGCTATATCGAGGAATCCGCTGTAGTATCCCGCTACGAGATGGCGTTCGCCAACTCGCGAAAAGCAGCAGGATCGCTTGAGGAGTACTTGAGATGACGCAGCCCTCGCCGTGGCGCAAGAGCAGCCGCAGCGGAAGTCAGCCCTCCGGCAGCTGCGTGGAAACACGCCTGCACGCTGAGCGGTTCCAGGTTCGCGACAGCAAGCTCGGCGACGCCTCCCCCGTCCTCAGCCTCACGGCCGAAGACTTCACGGGCCTTCTCACCACTGTGAGTAAGTAACCCCAAGAGCAACCTCAGCCCCTCGCGCGAGCGCGCGAGGGGCTGCTTACGCGATTACATGCGATTACACACGCTTCGACCTGACGAATCCGCGTTTGAGAGTCCTCACAGAGGGTAACCTCGGCCTACATCGTCACGTTCTGTAGTTTTAACTTGACTACCAGTAATCGCACCACGCGGGAGCACGGCATGTACGGCGGCTATAGCCTGTCGATTGGACAAAAACTGCTGGTCACGACCGTGCACCTGGCCGCCCTGGCCGCCGTGACGTGGTACCTCCTCGTCTCCGGTCTCGCCGACGGCGACCCGCTGCGGCGCGTCCTGCTCTTCCTGCTTTCCACCGTGTACTTCATGCGGTTCACCGCCACCATGTTCGTCATGCTGCGCCGCACGATCGTGTGGGCCGAAGCCATGATCGTCGCCGGCTGGGTGACCGTCATCCACTGCACCATGGCCTACTTCGGCGGCGGCCAGACCTCCCCCGCCGGCGCGGCGGCCGTGGTCGGCCTCCTCCTCTACGCCTGCGGCTCCTATGTCAACACCAAATCCGAACACCAGCGCAAGCTCTTCAAAGAACACCCCTTCAACCGCGACAAGCTCTACACCGGAGGCCTCTTCCGCTACTCCCGCCACATCAACTACTTCGGCGACGTCGTCCTGTTCTCCGGATTCGCCCTCGTCGCCTCCAGCTTTTGGGCCTTCGCCGTCCCCGCCGTCATGGCCGCGATGTTCGTCCTCGTCAGCATCCCCGAACTCGACCGCTACCTGGCCCGACGCTACGGCCAAGCCTTCGACCGCTACGCCGCCACCACCGCCAGATTCGTCCCCTTCGTCTACTGACGACTCAAGGGCGTTTCCTCGCCTTTGACCCGACCCGGCGTATGCTGCGGCTCATGACCATGGCGCAGCGCGACCTCGACGCCTTCGAGACGGCGCGTCCCCGGCTTTTCGCGGTCTCCTACCGGATGCTCGGTTCGGCCGACGAAGCCGAGGACGCCGTCCAGGACGCGTTCCTGCGCTGGGAACGCGCCGACCGCGACGCGGTCCACACCCCCGCGGCCTGGCTGACCAAGGCCGTGACCAACCTGTGCGTCAACCGCCTCACCTCGGCGCGCAGCCGCCGCGAGGAATACGTCGGCCCGTGGCTGCCCGAGCCGGTGCTCACCCAGCAGAGCGAGAAGCTCGGCCCGCTGGAAACCGCCGAGCAGCGCGAATCCGTCTCCTTCGCGCTGCTGACGCTGCTGGAGCGCCTGACTCCGGCCGAGCGCGCGGTGTACGTGCTGCGAGAGGCCTTCGACTATCCGCACCGCGACATCGCCGAGATCCTCGACGTCACCGAGGCCAACAGCCAGCAGCTGTTCAAACGCGCCCGGCAGCGCGTCGCCGAGGAACGCCCGCGCTTCGACGTCGACCGCGACAAGTGCCGCCGCATCGCCGAGGAGTTCTTCGCCGTCTCCCAGACCGCCGACGGCATGTCCGGGCTGGAACAACTGCTCGCCGACGACGTGGTGGCCTGGGCCGACGGCGGCGGCAAGGTCGCCGGCGCGCGCCGTCCAGTCAAGGGCCGCGACAAGGTCGGCCGCTACCTTGGCTCCGGTCTCACCAACCTCACGACAGCCAACATCACCCGCTTCGCGCCGCAGCTGTCGCTGTACGCCGCCGAGGTCAACGCGCAGCCCGCCCTGCTGGCGACCGTCTTCGACCGTCCGGCCGCGGTGCTGGCGCTGACCATGGTCGACGGGCGAATCACGATCATCCACTCCATGGCCAATCCGGACAAGCTGCGTTTCATCGCCGCGCAGGTGGGCGACGACCCCGTCGCCGTGCTTGGCGAGCCGCTGTTCGTCTTCCCCTGACCTCGCCGTGTGACGCATCGCACGTCCGTCGACTGCGGACTGCTGTCAGGGACGGCGCCGCCGTCCGGTTCAAGTAGCGACAGCACCTCACGCGACGGCGAAAGGGATTTGCCATGACTCACCGCGTTCTCGTTCTCGGCGCCGGATACGCCGGCCTGATGGTCGCCCGGCGGCTGGCGCGACAGCTGCGTCCCGACGACGTCGACATCGCAGTGGTCAACCCGCGCGACGTCTTCGTCGAACGGATCCGGATGCACCAGCTTGCCGTCGGCCAGGAGCTGGAGCGGCTGGAGATCCGTCCGCTGCTGGATTCCGTCGGCGCGCGGTTGATCGTCGGCAAGGCCGTCGCGGTCGACCCCGACCGCCGCCGGGTCCGCGTGGCGGCCGACGACGGCGAGCGCGAGCTGGACTACGACACCCTGGTCTACGCGATCGGCAGTGTGGCCGACATGTCCGGCGCGGCCGGAGCGGCCGAGCACGCCTGGCACGTGGCCGACCGGGAAGCGGCGCTGCGGCTGCGGCGCCGTCTGGAAGAGCTGGAGTCGGGCGCGGACGTGAGCGTCGTCGGAGGCGGCATGACCGGCCTCGAAGCCGCGACCGAGATCGCCGAGACTCGTCCCGACCTGCGGGTGCGGCTCGTCGACGCCGACGAGCCGGGCGGCTGGTTGAGCCGCCGCGCCCGCGCACATCTGGCGGGAGTTCTCGATCGGCTCGGCGTGATCGTGCACGACGACGCCCTGGTAGCCGAGGTGAGGCCGGACGCCCTGTCGACCGTGGACGGGCAGTCCATTCCGTCGGCGGTCACGGTGTGGTCGGCCGGCTTCCGCCCGCTGAGTCTGGCACGCGAGTCAGGACTGGACGTGCATGCCGACGGGCGCATTCACGTCGACAAGACCATGCGTTCGGCGTCGCATCCGGACGTCTACGCCGTGGGCGACGCCGCGGCGGTCGTCGGACCGCAGGGCACGCTGCTGCGGATGGCGTGCGGCACAGCCGTGCCCATGGCCTTCCAGGCTTCTGACGCGATCGCGGCCCGCCTGTCCGGGCGCGAGCCGCACCGCTTCGTCTTCCGCTACTTCGCCCACAACATCAGCCTCGGCCGCCGCGAGGGGCTGATCCAGTTCGTCCACGCCGACGACTCGGTCGGCCGCGCCGTGCTCACCGGCAAGGCCGCCATGCACTACAAGGAGCAGGTCTCGCGGGGCGGACTCTTCATAATGCGGCACGCCGGCCCGTACCTGCCGCACCGCAGGCGCGCAGTCAGCGCGAAGGCGTCGTCCCGCGGCGACGTGAAAGCGGCGCTCTGAGGCGTCCCGCCGCGCTGAGCCGTCGCGCGTCGAAGGCGGTGGGGCATCATGGTGTGACTGACTTCCGACGTTCACGCCAGAGGTGACCCCATGTCCGAAAAGTCCTTCGTACTGCGCGGCGGCAAGGTGCTGCCGATCGACGGCGACCCGGTGGAAAACGGCGCCTTGACGGTTCGCGACGGCCGCGTCGAGTCCGTCGCCGGCCCGGGCGTAGCCCCTCCGGCCGACTTGGACGTGGTCGACGTCAGCGGAAAGTGGATCGTGCCGGGCTTCATAGACGCTCACGTACACATGGGCGTCTATGAGGAGTCTGAGGGCTGGGAAGGCCGGGACTCCAACGAGTTGACCGACCCGGTGGGGCCGCATCTGCGGGCCGTGGACGCGATCAACCCGGCCGAGCTGGGCTTCGGCGACGCCGTGGCGGCCGGAGTGCTGGCGGTGAACATCCAGCCGGGCTCCGGCAACGTGATCGGCGGCCAGACCGCGGCGGTCAAGTGCGTCGGACGCACCGTCGACGAGATGGCTCTGAAGATCCCCAGCGGGCTGAAATCGGCGCTCGGCGAGAACCCCAAGCGCATCTACGGCGAGAAGGACAAGGCCCCCGGCACCCGGATGGGCGTGGCCGCGCTCATCCGAGGCGCCTTTGTGAACGCCCAGAACTACCAGGCCAGGCTCGCCGCGGCCGAGCCCGGCAAGCCCGCCGAACGCGACCTCAAGCTCGAGGCGCTGTCCAAGGTGCTCAACCGCGAAATCCCGTGGCGGCAGCACTGCCACCGCGCCGACGACATCGCCACGGCGCTGCGCATCGCCGACGAGTTCGGCTACCGGATCGTCATCGACCACGGCACCGAGGCGCATCTGGTCGCCGACCTCATCGCCGCGCGCGGCATCCCGGTGGTCATCGGTCCGCTCATGGTCTCCCGCACCAAGGTCGAGGTGCGCAACCGCTCTGTGGCCAACCCCGCGAAGCTCGCCGCCGCCGGCATCGACATCGCGCTGACCACCGACCACCCGGTGGTCCCGATCGCGCAGTACGTCACCCAGGCGGTCCTGGCGGTCAAGGAGGGCCTGTCGCGCGACGCGGCGCTGCGGGCCATGACGCTCAACCCGGCGCGCGTCATGGGCGTCGACGATCGGATCGGCTCGCTGACGGCCGGCAAGGACGCCGACTTCTGCGTGTGGTCGGGCGACCCGCTCGACGTCAACAGCCGCGTCGAGGTCGCCTACGTCGACGGGCTGGTGGCCTACCAGCGCCAGAGCTGACGTCGCATCACTCGATTTAGTACTCGAAGGCGACTCCGTGGGTGCGGGCCAGCTCCGTCGAGTAGCCCGCGTGGATGATCACCGGGTTGCCCTCGACGTTGGTCAGCCGCAGACTGACGCGGAGCTGGGCGCAGTCGCCGAGCTGGTCGCGGTCGATGTACAAAGTGTTCGTCGAGCTCAGATGGTGTTTCGGCGTGGAGATGAACCGCGAGGCCTCCTCGCTTGTCAGCTCGGGGGCGCATTCTGAGCCGTCCGCGTTTTGCGGCTGCGCCGTCACCTGGGTGCTCACCTGCGTGCCGTCGTGGTCGGGCGAGCCGCCGTCGCAGATCGAGGAGCCGTACTTGCAGGTGGTGAGGTTGAGATCCTGGACGACGGCCAGCTTCGGCTCGTCGGCGGCCAGCTTGTACGTATACCCCAGCGTGGTGACGGAGTCGCCTGCGTCGACGACGCGTTCGCTTTCCTGCGGCAGAGTCCAGCGCTGCGACGCCGGGTAGACGCGGCTGGCCAGCTCGGCGCCGGCGGGGACGCGCATCTCCACCTCGCGTCCGTCCACGATGATCGACGAATAACTGGTGATCGCGACCGAGCACGTGTAGTCGCCGGCCTCTGGCGGCGTGAACAGCCAGCGCAGGGTCGGCTTCAGCTCCTTTTCGTCCGGCGGCACCAGGTTGGCCGCCCAGTACGTGCCGCGTTCGCCCTCCAGTTCGGAGCCGTCGGCGTTGCGGCAGATGATCGCCACAGTGGTCCCGATGTTGTCGCCGGCCGCCAGCGAGGTGACGTTTTCGACCGTCAGGTTGCGAGCCCACAGATACGTCGACTCGCCCTCGGCGGCGTGCACGTCCACCGACAATCCGGGGACGTCGACGTAGGGCCCGGCGTTGCGGGTGACCTGGTAGCGGAACTCCGGAGCCCCGTCCTCGGCTTCGGCGACGGAGAAATGACCGACCCCGAGGGTCGCGGCGGCGGCCGCGACGACGGTGAAGGCAGCGACCGCCGTCGCGCGAAAAGACCTTTTCGACATGAGGCGAGGTTCGCGGGCGCGCCTATAAGCGCTCCATATGAGGCGCCATTCGCGGGCGCCGCGACCGCCGCCGCACAGTCCCCGGCCTCGCCGACTCCGCACGGTATCCTTGCGATCACCTTTAGCGATTCCATGGCGATAACATGCGACACATGTATGCTGCATGTATGGAGAAGACGCTGCAAATCCGAGGCGTTCCCGAGGAGGTTCACGCCGCCGTCAAGACACGAGCCGCACAAGCCGGCGAGTCGGTGTCCGACTACTTGCTTCACCTGGTTTCCGAGGTTGTGTCGTATCCCTCCATGGCCGAAATCGTCGAGCGGGCCAAAGACGCCGCACGCAGCGGCGGCGCGAACTTTGAGGACATTGAAGCCGCCGTCCGCGAGGGCCGCGACCGTTGATCGCCGTCGTCGACAGTTCGGCCTTTGTCACCTTGTTCACGTCGAATCACGACGACCTAGATCCAAGACTGACTTCTCGGCTGACGCAGTTGACGCTGCCGCATGTGCCAGACGTCGTGGACGTCGAATTCCACCACGCGCTTCGAGGTCTGCTGCTCGGCGGCAAGATCGGCGTCGAACGTGCCGACTTGGCTCGAGAACTGTTCTCGCTCACGCCCAAGCGGCGAGTGCCCACTCACCCGCTCTCCGATCGAATCTGGGAGCTGCGCGACAATCTCGGCGCGTATGACGCCTGCTTCCTCGCGCTGGCCGAATCGCTTGAGGCGCCGCTTGTGACCTGCGATTCGAAGCAAGCCTCGGCCAGCGGTCATCACGCCTCGGTCGAGGTATTCGATCCCGCCGAATGGAGAAAGCTTTAGCCGTTGACGGGGACTGCCTTCTGGTCGGCCCATTCGCGCCAGACGGGGAGGGCGGCTTTGACGTCGGCGAGTTGGCGGGCGACCGCGGCCGGGCCGGTGGAGCCGGGCGTGGTGCGGGCGGCGAGGGCTCCGTCGACCGTCAGCACGTCGCGCACGGAGGCGTCGAGGTGCGGGCTGATCGTCTCGAGTGCGGCGTCGTCGATCTCGTGCAGCTCCAGGTTTCGGTCGGCGCAGTGGGCCACCACGGCGCCGGTGATGTCGTGGGCGTCGCGGAACGGCACTCCCTTGCGGACCAGCCAGTCGGCGATCTCGGTGGCGAGACTGAATCCGGCGGGCGCCGCGGCGGCCAGCTTGGCGGAGTCGACCTTCATGGTCGCGATCATGCCGGCGACCGCCGGCAGCAGCAGCTCCAAAGTGTCCAGCGCGTCGAAGACCGGCTCCTTGTCCTCCTGCAAGTCCTTGTTGTACGCGTACGGCAGCGCCTTCAGCGTGGCGAGCAGACCGGTCAGGTGGCCGAGCAGACGTCCGGCCTTTCCGCGCGCCAGTTCGGCGACGTCGGGGTTCTTCTTCTGCGGCATGATGGACGATCCGGTGGCGAAGGCGTCGTCGAGCTCCACCCAGGAAAACTCCTGAGTGGTCCACAGGACGATCTCCTCGCCGATGCGCGACAGGTGGACGCCGATCATCGCGGCGGCGAACAGCAGCTCGGCGACGAAGTCGCGGTCGGCGACTCCGTCGATCGAGTTGGCCGCGCACGCGTCGAAGCCCAGCTCGGCGGCGACGGTCTCGGGGTCAAGCTTCAGCGACGAACCGGAAAGCGCCCCCGCTCCCAGCGGGCACACCGCCGCGCGAGAGTCCCAGTCGCGCAGCCGGTCCAGGTCGCGCAGCAGCGCCTGGACGTGCGCCAACAGGTGATGGCCGAAGGTCACCGGCTGCGCGTGCTGCAGGTGAGTCATGCCCGGCATGGGGCTTGCCTGGTGCGGCTCGGCCTGAGCGACGAGCGCGTCGACAAGGGACAGCAGGTTCTCCGCCAGGCCGCGGACGTGGTCGCGGCAGTACATGCGCAGGTCGGCGGCGACCTGGTCGTTGCGGGAGCGTCCGGCGCGCAGCTTGCCGCCCAACGGCCCCAGGCGTTCCAGCAGACCCCGCTCCAGCGCGGTGTGCACGTCCTCGTCGGCCATGGCGGCGACGAACTCGCCGCCGGCCACGGCCGCCTCGAGGTCGTCGAGCGCGGCGAGCATTCGCTTCAACTCGTCGTCGTCGAGCAGGTCGACCCGATTGAGGACGCGGGCGTGCGCCCGCGACGCGGCCAGGTCATAGGGCGCCAGCCGCATGTCAAAAGAGACGCTGGCGTTGAGCGCCTCAAGGGCTTCGGCGGGGCCGCCGGAGAAGCGGCCTCCCCACAGCCGCGTCACTTCTGCTCTCCCGCCAGCCGGGCGTCCCGTGCGGCGGCCAGCTTGCCCGGCAGGCTCCACAGTTCGACGAAGCCCTTGGCGAGGGACTGGTCGAAGGAGTCGCCTTCGTCGTATGTGGCCAGTCCGAAGTCGTAGAGGCTGGCTTCGGAGCGCCGGCCGGTGACCACGGCCTTGCCCGCGTGCAGGGTCATCCGGACTTCGCCGCTGACGTGCTTTTGGGTGTCGTCGATGAACGCGTCGAGCGAGTGCTTCAACGGCGAGAACCACAGCCCGTCGTAGGCCAGCTCACCCCACCGCTGGTCGACGCCCTTCTTGAACCTGGCGACGTCGCGTTCGACGGTGACGGCCTCCAGCTCCTGGTGAGCGGTGATCAGGGCGATCGCGGCGGGCGCCTCGTACACCTCCCGGCTCTTGATGCCCACCAGCCGGTCTTCGACCATGTCGAGCCGGCCGACGCCCTGGGCGCCGGCCCGGGCGTTGAGCTCGGCGATCACCTCGAAGGCGGACTTGGTCTGGCCGTCGAGGGCGACGGGAACGCCGGCGTCGAAGGTGATCACGACCTCGTCGGCTTCGCGCGGCACGGCCGGGTCGGCGGTGTAGGAGTAGATGTCCTCGATCGGCGGGTTCCAGATGTCCTCGAGGAAGCCGGTCTCCACCGCCCGACCC
>JBOGDN010000764.1:0-1892 GCA_050742995.1 Stackebrandtia sp.
CGCCGGGCCTTCGCCGCCTACGCCGCCTCGCGGGCGAAGTCGTCGATCGCGCGGGCGTGGTCGACGTGGAACGCGTTCTTCGGGTTCCTGGTCGCCGAGGGCGTCGTGGACGGCAACCCCATGTCGGGGGTGTCGCGGCCGCGCGCCGCCGAGCACGCGCCCAAGCCGCTGCGCGGCGAGGACTCTCCCGAACGGCTGCTGGCGGCGGTGGCCGCCGGCGCACGCAAGGCGCGCGACCCGTGGCCGCAGCGCGACCTCTCGGTGCTGGCGCTGCTGCTGTTGACGGGGGTGCGCTCCAGCGAGCTGCTGCGTTTGAGCGTGGGCGACCTGTCAGGTCCCGTCGGCGAGCGTCGTTTGACGGTGCGCGGCGGCAAGGGCGACCGGGACAGGACGGTGCCGGTGGAGGCGCCGTTGGAGGCGTTGCTGCAGGAGTATCTGGCGTCGCGGTCGCGCCGGTTTCCGGCCGCGCGGCAGCCGCTGGCGCCGGATTCGGCGTTGTTCGTGGATTCGCGGGGCGAGGCGTTGACGCGCAATCAGCTGCAGTATCTGGTGCGGCAGTGTTACCGGTTCGCCGGCGTGGACGATCAGGTGGAGCGGGGCACGCTGGTGCACGCGCTGCGGCACACCTTCGCCACTCGTCTTGGCCAGTCGGGGGCCAGCGCGGTGGAGGTGATGGAGCTGTTGGGGCACCGGTCGTTGAACGCCTCGCAGGGCTACATCAAGGCTTCGGCGCGGGAGCTGCGGGACGCGGCGCGTTCCAATTCGGTGTACGGGTCGCTGGATCGGCTGTCGCGGCCTCAGGACCCGGATGGGGATTAGTCGCGTAGCAGCGCCCACACGGCGTCGACGGTTGCTTTGGTTCCCACCGCGAACGGCAAGGCGTTGTCGCCTGAGACGGCGAAGGGCGTGCCGTCGGCGGTGACGTCGACGCCGCCCAGGCAGGAGTTGAGGTGGATGCCGGCGGCGTGGTCCCAGGGTTTTTCCCAGGTGAACACCAGCGCGTCGTGCCGGCCGAGGGCGAGGTCGATGTAGGACAGTCCGGCGGTGCGGCATTCGGAGCGGATCACGTCGGCGGCGTCGAGTTTGTCGACGAGGGCGGGGTCGTCGATGCGCGCCATGTGGGTGGTGGCGACGTCGAGGCGCTTGCCGCCGCGGCGCGCGGACGGGGCGGGGCGGCCGTCGATCCACGCGCCGACTCCGGTGTGGGCGCCGGCGCTTGTGCCAAGCGAGGGCGCGTAGAACCAGGAGGCGTGTGTGACGTCGCCGGTCGACAGCGACACCAGGCACACGTAGTCGGGGTTTCCGGCGGCGAAGTTGGAGGTGCCGTCGACGGGGTCGACGACCCATACCGGCGCGTCGGTTTTGAGACGCCGCAGCAAGGTGGGGTCGTCTTCGACGGCTTCTTCGCCGACGGTCGTCGACCCGGGCAGGAGTCGTTCGAGTTCTTCGGCCAGGCGTGCTTCGGCGCGGCGGTCGGCGACGGTGACGAGGTCTCCGGGTTGTTTTTCTTCGACGTCGCCGGCCTTGAGGCGGCGGAATCGGGAGAGGATCTCCTCATCGGCGACGGTCTTGACGACGTCGGACACGGCGCGGTACAGCTCGGCGGTGATCACGCCGGTCAGTGTCTCAGACGACCGCCTCGCCGCGGCCTGCTCGGGCGTCGAATCCGAGTGTGGCGCGGCGGCGGCCGCGGTTAGGGTTTCGGCTGTGACTGACGCTGTTTTCTCCTCCTCCACCGTCCGCGTTCTCGACGCCCGCCTGGCGAATGCGCAAGCCCGGGGGCGGATGCCGTCGGTGGTGGCCGCCGCCGCCCGCGACGGCGCGCTGGCGTGGTCGGGTGCGCGCGGACGCGTCGACGGCGCCAGGCCGAGCGCGAACACGCAGTACCGGAT
>JBOGDN010000765.1:0-2032 GCA_050742995.1 Stackebrandtia sp.
TCGGCCGCCGACGCGCTCGACGTGGAGGCCGCGCTGTCGCGCGCGGCGCGGGCGCTGATCGTGCTCGAGGGCGGCCCGGGCGGGCGGACGCCAGACGACGTCGCCGAACTCCCCGGCGCCACGGCGTTCCGCAACGCGGTCGACGAAGGCTACGCGCGGCTGGCCATGCTGCTGCGCAACGGAGCGGCTCCGCCGCCCCCGGACTTCGAGGCGGCGGTGCAGCAGCTGGACGCCGCGCTCGCCGCGGGCGACGAAGCGTCCCGCCCCCGCCGCCGGCTGCTCGACTGGGAGTCCGACGTCCTCGTCGAGGCGCTTTCCGACGCGAACCTGCTCGTCGACGGCTGGTCTGCCGAATCTTGAGATCGAAGTCGGCGTGACGGCCGGCTATACGGACATGACAACCACGTCGTACCCGGGGATCTTCTTGTCTCGGGTGACCAAGGTCAAATTCTCGCACTGCGCCTGCGCGACAAGCATCCGGTCAAATGGGTCTCTGTGGATCTCGGGGAGGCGACCGGCCTCTATCGCGTGAGCGAACCGAACGGGCAACTCAGTCAGACCGCTGGCGGCAATCTGCTCGCACAGGTCAGACGGACCCTCGAGCTTCCCTGTGGCCTGTTTGATCGCGACTTCCCACAACACCGCCGAACTGAGATACACGTGCGGGTCGGTGTCGATTGTGTGTTTCACACTCTCCGGCAGCTCCTCACTGCCCGTCAGCCACCACAGCACCACATGGGTGTCGAGCAGCAGCTTCACGGCACCAGGCCGAAGTCGCGCGCGACGGCGTCGTTGGTCTCCGCCGAATCCCAGTCGTCATGAAGCACCAGCTGGCCCTTCAACGACCCCCCTGCCGTGCGCCGCACCCTCGCCGGGAACGGAATGATCTTGGCCACCGGCGTCCCGGCCCGGCTCACGACGACTTCTTCGCCGTGCTCGACCCGTTCTACAAGCTTGGAGAAGTGGGTTTTGGCCTCGTGGATGTTGTACTGCGATGCTGGCAACGCCGACATGACTTGCCTTTCGACTGGACTAGCTTAGTCTAGTCTATCAGGCGTCGGCAGTCGCCTCAGCGCTTGCGGGCGAGGGTGAGTCCGTCGGCGACCGGGATCATCGACACGTCGACGCGGACGTCGGAAGCCACCTGCTCGTTGAACTCCCGAATCGCCACGACGTTCTCGGCGTGGTCCTTGCGGTCCACGACGCGTCCGCCCTGAAAGACGTTGTCGACGACCACGACGCCGCCGGGACGCATCCGCGGCATCAGCTCTTCCCAGTAGGTCAGGTAGCCGGTCTTGTCGGCGTCGATGAACGCCATGTCCACGTGCGGCTCGCTCGGCAGGGCCTTGAGCTCCTCCTTGGCGTCGCCGATGCGCAACTCGATCTTGTCGGCCTTGCCGTCACGCTCCCAGTAGCGCCTGGCGACCGAGGTGTACTCCTCGGAGACGTCAAAGCAGACGAGGCGGCCGTCGTCGGCCATGCCCCGCGCGATCGACAGCGCCGACATTCCCGTGAAGGTGCCGATCTCCACCCCGTGACGCACGCCCACGATCCGCGCGAGGAAGGTCAGGAAGGCGCTTTGTTCCGGGGCGATCTGCATCCCGGCCTGTTTCGGGAGCATGCGGAGGGTCTCTTCTGCCAGGTCGCGCATGACGGCGTCCGGCGGCGTGCCGTGGGCGACCATGTAGTCGTGCAGTTCTTCGTCGACGGCGATGGACGCGCGGCTCATAGTCGAATCCTTAGGTCGGCTCGAGTGATCCAGGCTCGATTATGCCCCGCCGCCGACCCGCGCCCGCGACGCCCGCGATCGCCACGAGCGGCTGCCGCCCCCGCCCGGCCGTCCGCGTCCAAATCCACAGTGCTTGTTTCGGGCCGTTTCGGTTTTCCCATAAAGGAAAGCTTCGAAAAATTGACAATCTTCGAAAGAACTTGTCATGATTTTCGACAGGTCGAGGCCCGCCGATCGAGCCGAGGCCGACCACATAGACCGTCCTCCCACAACACTCCCTAGACCCCCGCTAGCGGTGTGATG
>JBOGDN010000766.1:0-3783 GCA_050742995.1 Stackebrandtia sp.
CGCCCGCGGCGTGGCGGCGGCTGGCCAAAGCGCGACGGCCGCAAGACGACCCGCCGGAGACCATGACCGACGGCGCAGACGTCGCGTACCGGCCGTGGCAGCCGGGCGCCGAGCAGGACGACGTCGACCGCGCCGTCCTGGCCGTGCGCCAGGCGGTGTTCCCGCTGCACGGCCTCGACCCCCGCGACCACCGCGGCTGAAGGGCACGCGGACCCGACCGAGACCGGGATTTCGTCCCGCGCGATTCCCGTCCGACGAATCTGCCGCCGCGCCGCGTATTCGAGTGGACTTGACGCCGGGCGCCGGGACCGTCGACGGCGTTGTCCTCCCCGGCGCCCCCATGCTCGGCGCGAAACCCGTCGAGGAGAACCGATGCCGTCTGTGCCCAAGCCGGGCTGAGACGGGCGCTAGCCTGGAGTCCCCCGCGCGATCCGCCGACCTCATGAAAGCTTCGCCGATGCCCGAAGGCCACATCGTCCACAGGCTGGCCGCCCGGTACCTGGAGAGCTTTCAACAGAAGGTGTCGGTCGACAGCCCGCAGGGCCGTTTCGCCCAGAGCGCGGCCAAGCTGGACGGTCGGGCGATGACCGACACCGAGGCGCACGGCAAGCATCTGTTTCTCGGGTTCGACGACGACTGGATCCGGATCCACTTGGGAATCTATGGGAAGGTGCGGTTCGGTCCCGCTCCCCCGCCCGCGCCGGTCGGCGCGATCCGGCTGCGGCTGCACGACGACTCCGCCTTCGCCGACCTGCGAGGGCCCGCGGCCTGCGAATTGATCACGCCAGCCGAAAAGCGCGTCCTGCAGGAGCGGCTCGGGCCGGATCCGCTGCGTCCCGACGCCGACTCGAACCGGGTCTGGGATCGCGTCCGGCGCTCCCGCACCACGGTCGCCGCACTGCTGATGGATCAGAACACAATCGCCGGAGTGGGCAATGTGTACCGCGCCGAGGTGCTTTTCCGGAACCGGATCGACCCCTATCTCGCCGGGCGCGACCTCGCGCGCGAAGAGTGGGAGACGATCTGGGCCGACCTGGTCGAGTTGATGGGCTATGGCGCGCGCGTCGGACGGATCGACACCGTGCGTCCCGAGCACACCCCCGAGGCGATGAACCGTCCGCCCCGGGTGGACGACCACGGCGGCGAAGTGTACGTCTACCGCCGCGCCGGGCATGCCTGCCACGTCTGCGAAACCGAGGTCCGCATCGCCGACCTCGGCGGCCGCAACCTGTTCTGGTGCCCCGCCTGCCAAAAACGCTGAGCGGAAACGACCCGGCCCGCGATTTCCAGTCGCGGGCCGGGCCCCTTTTCGCCTATTGGCCGCGCAGGACCGCCAGCCGCTGGTCGTATTCCTCCTGCGCGATCTCGCCGCGGGCGTACCGCTTGCGAAGAATGGCTTCGGCGCCGTTGCCGCGGCCCCGCCGCTTCGTTTCGCGACGCGTGCGCAGCCGCTCCTTGGTCAGCTCCACAATGGCGTACAGCGTCGGCACCAGTAGCAGGGTCAGCAGCGTCGACGACACCAGACCGCCGATCACCACGACGGCCAGTCCCTGCGCGATGAACGCGCTGGAGCCGGTGAGGCCGAGGGCCATCGGCGTCAACGCGCAGATGGTCGCCACCGCAGTCATCAGGATCGGCCGGAGCCGCCGCCGTCCGCCGGCCACGACCGCCTCGCGCACGCCCATGCCCTGCGCCCGGTACTGGTTGATCAGGTCGATCAGCACGATGGCGTTGGTGACCACGATGCCGATGAGCATCAGCATGCCGACCATTCCCGGCACCCCGAGGGGCACGTCGGTCAGCCGCAGCATCCCGATGGCGCCGGTGGCCGCGAACGGGATCGACACCAGCAGGATCAGCGGCTGCAGCAGGCTGCGGAACGTGGCCACCATGACCATGAACACCAGGGCGACGGCGATGACCATCGCCAAAAGCAGGTCGGAGAAGGCCTCTTCCTGGTCGGCGCTTGAGCCGCCGATCTCGTAGCTGGCGCCTTGGGGCAGGTCCAGCGCCTCCAGGTCGTCGGTCAGCTCGGCGGTGACGGCGCCCAGATCGGAGGCGTCGACCGCCGCCGAGATCGTGGCGCTGCGGTCGCCGTCGAAGTGGCTAATCTGCACCGGGCCTTCGACTTCCTCGACCTCAGCCACGTCCTGCAGCTCGACGGGGCCCGCGGCCGTGCCGATCTCCAGCTGCCTGACGTCGTCGACGTCGGCTGGGTCGCCAGCCTGGGCAAGCACGATTTCGCTGGCGTCTCCTTCGATCACCATCTCGCCGGCCGGCGCGCCCTGGATGTGCTGCGCGACCATCTGTCCGATCGCGGCCTCGGTGAGGCCGGCCTCGGCTGCCTTTTCGCGGTCGACGGAGACCTGAATCCGCGGCGCCGCGTCCTCTATTGTGGAGGCAACGTCGCGCACTCCGTCGATTCCCTCCACGGCGTACTCGACGTCCGCGGCGGCGGCGCGCAGCGAGTCGGGGTCGCTTCCGCGCACGACGACCTCGACGGCGTTGCCGCCTTCGGGACCGCCGCCCTCGCTTCCGACGGCCACCTCGCCGAGGCCCGACATGCCTTCGATCTCTTCGCGCAGCCGGTCTTCGACGTCTGGCGTCTCGACGTCATCGGGAATGGTGATGGAGAAGCTGGCCTTGTTCTCGCCGCCTCCCATCCCGCCGAACATCGCGTTGCCGCCGCCGATGTTGGCCTGGTACTCGGCGATCTCGCCCTCGTCGTGCAGGTCGGCCAAGACGTCCTCGATCTTCGCGGCCGCCGCCTCGGTCGCCGACAGATCCGTGCCGGCCGGCAAGGTCTGGTTGATCATCGTGGTGTCCTGGCCGGAGGAGTCCAGGAAGTTGGTCTTCAAGCCCGGAATCAGGGCGACGGTGCCCACGAGCACGACTATCCCGATGGCCACGGTGACGAGTTTGAAGCGGGTGGCGAAGCGCAGCACCGGCATGTACATGCGCTGCAGCGGACTGCGCAGCTCCTTGGCCTCGGCGCGCTCCCGGATGGCGGCCTGTTCCTCGGAGTCGCCCTTGGGAGCCTTGAGGAACCAGTACGCCAGCACCGGAATCACGGTCAGCGACACCAGCAGTGAGGCCAGCAGCGCCACGGTGACGGTCACCGCGAACGACGAGAACAGCTGGCCGACCATGCCCGCCACGAACGCGATCGGCAGGAACACCGCCACCGTCGTCAGCGTCGAGGACGTCACCGCTCCGGCGACCTCGCGGACTCCGTTGAGGACGGCTTCGCGTTTTGGCTCCCCGTACCCCAGATGTCGTTTGATGTTCTCCAAGACCACGATGGAGTCGTCGACGACGCGGCCTACCGAGATCGTCAACGCGCCAAGAGTGAGCATGTTGAGCGAATAGTCGCCGAGCCACAGCGCGATCAAGGCGATGACGAGGGAAAGCGGAATCGACACCGCCGTCACCAAAGTCGATCGCAGCGACAGCAGGAACACCATGATCACGATCACGGCGAACGCCAGACCGAGCGCGCCCTCCACGGTGAGGTCTTCGATGGAGCTCTCGATGGCGGGCGCCTGGTCGAAGATCACCGAAAGCTCGACCTCGGATCCCATCGACTCCTGCAGGTCGTCCAGTTTGTCGTTGACCTCATGCGAGATGCCCACGGCGTTGCCGTCGGAGGTCATGGTGATCGACAGGCCGAGGCTCGCCTCGCCGTTGGTCCGGGTGACGGACGTGGCCTCCTCGGGTCCGAGCTCCACCTCGGCGACGTCGCCGAGCTTGACCGGATCGGGCGGTTGCTGGGCGCCCTGAGCC
>JBOGDN010000767.1:0-5621 GCA_050742995.1 Stackebrandtia sp.
GGCCGAGGCCGTGCGGCTGGCCGGAGCCCTGCCGCCTCCCACGCCCCCGCCTGAGGAGACGCCGCCGCGCCGAGGCGGCGCCCTGCACAGCAAACGCCGCGACCGCGTCGCCGTCACCAGCCACTACGACGTGGGCAACGACTTCTACGCGCTGGTGCTCGGCGAGTCCATGGTCTACTCCTGCGCCTACTACCCGCGCGAGCACGCCACCTTGGAACAGGCGCAGGCGGCCAAACTCGACCTGGTGTGCCGCAAGCTGGGCTTGAAACCAGGACAGCGGCTGCTCGACGTGGGCTGCGGCTGGGGTTCGCTGGCGCGCCACGCCGCCTCCCGCTATGGCGTCGACGTCGTCGGCGTGACCCTGTCGGCCCCGCAGGCGCGCTACGCGCGCGAACGCGTCGCCGCCGACGGCCTGGAGTCGCGCATAGACATCCGGGTGCAGGACTATCGCGACGTCGACGACGACCCCTACGACGCGATCGCCTCGGTCGGCATGGCCGAACACGTCGGCTCGCGCCGATTCGGCGAGTACGCCGCGCGGCTGCGGCGGCTGCTGCGCCCCGGCGGACGCCTGCTCAACCACCAGATCGCGCGCCGCCCGCAGCCCGACGGATCGACCTACCGCGTCGACCGGTTCATCGACCGCTACGTGTTCCCCGACGGCGAGCTGTCGCCGCTGGGCGCGACCGTCTCGGCGCTGGAGGCCGTCGGCTTCGAAGTCCGCGACGTCGAAGCCCTGCGCGAGCACTACGCTCGCACGCTGCGCCAGTGGGTGGCCAACCTGGAGCGCAACTGGGAACGCGCACAACGCCTGACCACGCCGGGCCGCGCACGGGTGTGGCGGCTGTACATGGCCGCCTCGGCCTCGGCGTTCGCGCACAACCGCATCGGCGTCAACCAGGTGCTGGCGGTGCGCACCGGCGCCGACGGGACGTCGGGTCTGGACGCCACCCGAGACGCCGAAGGCTGGACGTCGACGGTGTGAGGCGGCCGCGCCGCGCTTCTCATGCGGCGGGATAACCGTTTGACAGGACTTCGTCGCATAGGGTGAGATGAGGAAGCTTCGCCTAGGGTGGTCTGCCCCCGGATGGGGCGGGGCAGGTCCTCTATAGCTTTAGCTCGACCTCGCGGCGCGCGACCGCCCTCCTTTCTTCTTCTTCTTTCAGCGACCGTTGCGGCTGTCAACAACAGATATTGGTGACAGCAGAAACGGTGCTTTAATTGAGTCATGTCAGAGGTCTTGGAGATCCGCGCCGTCGGCGCCGCCGACCTGGCCGACAAGGCCCGCCGGCTGGCGCCCAAACTCAAGGCGCTCGCCGAGGAAAACCGGCTGGCGATTGTGCTGCTGCTGGCTCAAACCCCCCACACCGTGCGCGAGCTGACCGACGCCACCGGCCTCAACCAGACCCTCGTCAGCCACCACCTGGCGGCCCTGCGCGAACAGGACCTGGTCACGGCCACCCCGCGCGGTCGCGCCAACGTCTACACGCTGTGCTGCGAAGAGCTGGCCACGCCCGTGCAGGTGCTGGCCGGCATCGCCGCGCTCACCCCGGCCGGGCGTCGCGCCTGTTGCGAAGACTGACCTCCCGACCGCTCACCGCTTCGTGCGGTAGTGGTCGATCTTGCCGGCCACGGCAGCCTGCTTGGCGCGCAGGTCGGCGATGTCGGCGTCGACGCGCGCGTGGTGGTCTTCCAGCAGTTTCAGTCGCTGCGGCACGGTGTGGTCGCCGGCGCGCGCCAGCTCGGCGAAACGCAGCATCTCGGCCACGGGCATGCCGGTGTCGCGCAGGCATTTGAGCATGCCCAACAGAGACAAGTCGGCCTCGGAGAAGACGCGTCGCCCGCTGGCCGAGCGTCCGATGTCGCCAAGCAGACCGATCTTGTCGTAATAGCGCAGCGTGTCCATGCTGAAGCCGCTGCGGCGAGAGGCCGCGCCGATACTGTGTCCCGAAAGGGGCGCCGAAGGAACGTCCATGGCGGTCAAATCTAACTGGCCCCGAACTCCACGCGCAGGACCAGCGGGTTTGTGCTGGAGCCGGGTCCAGGTCTTAACCTTCGCGGCAGTTCGAGCAACGGAAGGATCACGATGAAGACCCACACGCTCGCCGGTTCCGGCCTGCAGGTCAGCGCGATGTGCCTGGGGGCCATGACGCTGGGAGGCGTCCAGGACAAACAGACCTCCTTCGCCATATTGGACCGGTTCGTCGAGGCCGGAGGCACGTTCGTCGACACCGCCAACGCCTACATGTTCTGGCTGGACGGCGGCACCGGCGACGAAAGCGAGAACCTGCTGGGCGCGTGGATGGCCGAGCGCGGCAACCGCGACGACCTGGTGCTGGCCACCAAAGTGGGCCGCCGGCCCACGGTGTTCGGCGGCGGACTGCCATACAGCGAACCCTTGACCGCCCCGCGCATCGCAGCGCAGCTCGACGCCAGCCTCGCCCGGCTGGGCACCGACCGCGTCGACGTGTACTGGACCCACCGCGACGACCGCGACACCCCGCAAGAAGAAACCGTCGGCGCCCTCGCCGAGGCCGTGACCGCCGGCAAGGCCCTGGCGCTTGGCGCCAGCAACCACACCCCTTGGCGCGTCGAACGCGCCCGCGCGCTGGCCGACGCCGCAGGCGGCGCCCGATACACGCTGATGCAAAACCGGTATTCATACCTGCAGCCGCGCCCCGACGCGCCGCTGGCCTCACAAGGACACGTCCACGCCACTTCAGACACCGTCGACTACGCCGGCGGCACCGACGACATGGCGCTTTTGACCTACAGCGCGCTGCTCAACGGCAGCTACGTGCGGCCCGACAAACCCCTGGAGGACGTCTACGACCACCCCGGCACCGCCTCGCGGCTCAAGGCGCTGGACGAGGTCGCCTCTCAAACCGGCGCCACCCGCAACCAGGTGGTGCTGGCGTGGCTGACCGGTCTGGGAGGCCCGACGATTCCGCTGGTCGCGGTCTCGTCGATCAGGCAGCTCGACGAGGCGATCTCCGGCATGGATCTCGTCCTCGACGCCGACCAGCACCGACGGTTGACCGAGGCGGCCTGACGACCGCCTCGGGCCCGTCACGGCGAATAGGCGAAGGTGACCTTCTCCTCGTTGGGCATCAGGATCCACAGCACCGCGTAGATGATCACCTGTGATCCCGGCAGCAGCAGCGACGCCAGCGTGATGACGCGCACCGTCGTCGCGCTGACGCCGAAGCGGCGACCCAGGCCGGCGCACACTCCGGCGAGCATCCGTCCTTCGCGCGGACGGTACAGCTTCTTGTTCACGTGGGCTCCTTTCCCCGGCGCCGGCGTCTGATCGCCCCGGCATATCTCCACCATGGCGCCCCTGCGGCGAATCGTCATCGGGGACGTGACCCTGAAACTCCCCTGATGTCGCGCCTCACAGTCGGCGTCCTGCGTGCAGGACGCCGACTGTCGCATCTGCCGGTATCGGTGTCGCGGCAACCGGTGATCCCGCCCGTCGGCGACCACGCCTGGGTCACGATGCGGTGGGCGATGTTCGTCCGCGTCTCGTCGTGCCCGCAGCAGCCGGCGACGGTTCGGCCGGTCGCGGCAGCCCGACGGCGTCGACCGCTGCGGCGCGGCGATGCGGGACCCTGAAGGCAATGAATTCGACGTCGCCTAAGACCCGCGCGCAAATCGCGCCCGGCGCGACGCACGTCGCCGGGTGGCTGTCCCCGGCGCGGCAGCGCGAGCTGGTCGCCGCCTGCCGCGAGTGGTCGCTTCCCCCGGCGGGGATGCGGACGGTGCGCATGCCCTCAGGCGCGACGATGTCGGCGCGTCAGGTGTCGTTGGGCTGGCACTGGACGCCGTACCGATACTCGCGCACGGCCGACGACGGCACGCCGGTCAAGCCGTTCCCGTCGCTGCTGGGCGAGTTGGCGCGACGCGCCGTGGCCGAGGTCTATGGCGCCGCCGTGCCCGACTACGACCCCGACGTGGCCTTGGTGAACTTCTACGACGCCGCGGCGCGCATGGGAATGCACCAGGACAAAGACGAGAAAAGCCGCGCCCCCGTGGTGTCGCTGAGTCTCGGCGACGCGTGCGTGTTCCGTTTCGGCAACGCCGACGGACGCGGCAAGCCCTACGTCGACGTGCGACTGGCCTCCGGCGACCTGTTCGTGTTCGGCGGGCCGTCGCGGCTGGCCTATCACGGCGTGCCCAAGACGTTCCCCGGCGCCGGCCCCGGCGACATCGGCCTGCCGTCGGGGCGGTTGAACGTGACGGTGCGCGTCACCGGTCTGGATTGACCGCGACGACCTCGATGCCCAACGCCGCGGCCATGCTGTGCGTCAACGCGGCCAAGTCGGGGCCGGCCACGGCCGCGCCGCGCAGGTATTCGACCCCCGTGACGTCTTCGAGGACGCAGTTGTCGAAGCGCACCCCGGGCGCGGAGGCGTGGTGAAACCGCGCGCCGGTCAAATCGCAGCCGACGAACCTGGTCCCCGACAAGTCGGCCTCGGTGAAGTCGCAGGCGGTCATGCGGCAGTCGTCGAAGACGACGTGGTTGAACCGGGAAAACCGGAAGCCGGCCATGTCGAGGCGGCACCCGGAGAACACGACGTCGGCCATGACCCCGTCGGTCCACTGCAGACCGGTGCCGCGAACCGTCGACGCCTCGCAGCGGCGCATGGCGCAGCCTTCGGCGTGCACGTTGGCCAGGTTCGCGTCGCTGAACCGGCAGTCGCGCCATACGCCGCGCCGCCACACCGCGCCGGAGAAGTCGACGCGGTCCAAACGGCACTGCTCGGCCTCGAAGCCCTCGACGGTCTCCCCCGGCGCCGCGGCGCCGGAGAAATCCAGCCCGTGCCACTGCTCCTCGTCGCGCAAAGGGCGATCGTCGAAGTCGGCGGGAACCCCCGCGCGGGACAGCTGGGGCGCGGCCGGATTGGCCGGGCGCGGGCGAGGCTTCTTCGTCACGGCGGCGTCTTTCGTCGAGTCTGGAACTGTCGTCGCGCCGCACTTTAACCGCGGGCCCCGACATCGCCTCCGCGTCGCGAGGTCGAGCTAAAGCTATAGAGGACCTGCCCCGCCCCATCCGGGGGCAGACCACCCTAGGCGAAGCTTCCTCATCTCACCCTATGCGACCAAGCGCTGTCAAACGGTTATCCCGCCGCATGAGACGCGCGGCGCGGGTGGGTGCGGCGGCGGGGCGCGATGCACACTGTTGTCAGTTGTCTGGGCGAAAGGACGCTTCTCGTGGGACGTTTTGATCAGCAGGTCGCCGTCGTCACCGGGGCGGCGCACGGCATCGGCTACGCCACGGCGCGGCGTCTGGCGCGCGAGGGCGCGCGGGTGGTCGTCGCCGACCTCGACTCAGACGCCGCGGCCAAGGCGGCCGCCGACGTGGTCGCCGACGGCGGGCAGGCGCTGGCCAGACAGTGCGACGTGTGCGACGAGGAGTCGGTTCGCCAGACGGCGGCCGTCGCCGTCGAGCGTTTCGGCGGGGTAGACGTGTTGGTCAACAACGTCGGCATCGCCGGGAACACGCCGTTCGTCGACGTCGACGACGCCGAATGGGACCGTCAGTTCGACCCGACGCTGCGCGGCGCGATGCGGTGCGTGCGGGCGTTCCTGCCGCACCTGTTGGCCGCGCGGGGCGGGGG
>JBOGDN010000768.1:0-1815 GCA_050742995.1 Stackebrandtia sp.
GGTCCCAGGCGGAGAACGCCACGTCCCCGGCCGGCGCCGGGCGAGGCGACGGCGGCTCCGCGGCGTCCGGCGCCGGAGGAAACGTCGACACGGGCGGGTGGACTTCTGTGCGCGCCTCACGCTGCCACCGGTCGGCGGCTTCCGGCTCCTGCCAGCCGTATTCCTCCGACGGCGCGTCCTGCTGCGCCGCCGCCTCTTCTTCTTCCTGGGGCGTCTGAGGCCGCGCAGTCGGCTGCTTTCGCGACGGGGGCGGCCACTGCGGAGGGTAGTCAGAGTGCGCGGTTTGATCCGGCATGATTCGGGAGCCTAGCTGATAGTCATGTCGCGACGCCAGGCGTGATTCCCCCAAAGCGCCACGTGACTGTGATATGCGGCCCGGCGTCATGCGGCCGGGAAACTCGACGCCGCGCGCGGCCCTACCGTATAGCCGCCTTCGCCCTGCTCGAGGCGAGCGGGAATGATGAGCGGCGGCAGCAATTCTCGACGACGAACGAGGCGACGATGTCCGGGCGGATTCGCAGGGAAGACGTCGCGCTGGTGCGCGAACGCGTCTCCGTCGCCGACGTGATCGGCGAGCACGTCACCCTCAGGTCGGCCGGCGGCGGCAACCTCAAAGGCCTGTGCCCCTTCCACGACGAACGCACCCCCAGCTTCAACGTCACCCCCTCGCGCGGCTTCTGGCACTGCTTCGGCTGCGGCGCAGGCGGCGACGTCATCACGTTCTTGACGCAGCTCGAACACCTCAGCTTCACCGAGGCGGTGGAACGGCTGGCCTCCAAGGCCGGCGTCACGCTGCACTACGAGACCCCCGACGGCAAGGCCACCGGCGGACCGAGCCGCCCGGGCGAACGCCAGCGCCTGATGGCCGCACACGCCGAGGCCGCGAAGTTCTACGCCGAACAGCTCGCCGCCCCCGAGGCGCGCGTCGCCCGCGACTTCCTCACCGAACGCGGCTTCGACCGCGACGCGGCCGAGACGTACGGCTGCGGATTCGCCCCCGACTCCTGGAACGCGCTCACCAACCACCTGCGCCGCCAGGGATTCACCGTCGAGGAGCTGACCGTCGGCGGCCTGGCCAAACCCGCGCGGTCGGGCTCGCTGATCGACCGCTTCCGGGGCCGCCTGATCTGGCCGATCCGCGACATCGCCGGGGACGTGATCGGCTTCGGCGCGCGCAAGCTGCTCGACGATGACAACGGGCCGAAGTACCTCAACACCCCCGAATCGCCGCTGTACAAAAAGTCCCA
The DNA here is from genome assembly GCA_050742995.1 of Stackebrandtia sp. Taxonomy (GTDB): domain Bacteria; phylum Actinomycetota; class Actinomycetes; order Mycobacteriales; family Micromonosporaceae; genus Stackebrandtia. The sequence continues at coordinate 1,248 of JBOGDN010000768.1, forward strand.
CGTCCTGTACGGCATCGACACTGCCAAACGCGAGATCGCCAAGCAGCGCAAGGTCGTCGTCGTCGAGGGATACACCGACGTCATGGCGTGCCACCTGGCCGGCGAGCCCACGGCCGTTGCCACCTGCGGCACCGCCTTCGGCGCCGACCACATCAGCGTGCTGCGGCGTTTCCTCCTGGACAGCGACGAGTTCGCCGGGCAGATCGTGTTCACCTTCGACGGCGACGAGGCCGGACAGCGCGCGGCCCTCAAGGCGTTCGACGACGAGCAGCGCTTCGTCTCCCAGACCTTCATCGCCGTGTCGCCCGGCGGCATGGACCCCTGCGAGCTGCGCATGGCCTCGGGAGACGCCGCCGTGCGCGACATGGTCGCCGGCCGGGAGCACCTGGTCGACTTCGCCATCCGCAGCGTCCTGGCCAAATACGACCTGGACAGCGTCGAAGGACGCGTGGCCGCACTGCGCGCCACCGCGCCGCTGGTGGCCAAGATCAAGGACCGCTCGCTGCGTCCGGGATACACGCAGCGACTGGCCGGCAGGCTCGGCGAGGAGGTCGACACCGTGCGCAGG
>JBOGDN010000769.1:0-1917 GCA_050742995.1 Stackebrandtia sp.
GGCCAATATCGCGCACGCGCGCCGCAGCGGGCGCCGCGCCGCGGACATGCCCGAACGGCTCCTGGTCGTCTCGGGTTTCCCGCACGACGCGCCGGGCGCGTCAGAACGCGTCGCGGCGCTGGCCGCGGCCGGGCCCGCCGCGCGGCTGCACTTGATCGTCGCCGGCTGGACAGACCGTCCCGCCGCCGCGCACGCCACGCATGTGGCGGCCTCGCGCAAGGCGGGCGAGTCGGCGGCGAGCGCGGACGTCACCGTCGCCGTCGCCGGAATCCCCGCCGCGGTGACCGTCGACCCGCCGCCTCCGGCGGAGTTGACGTCCGAGGTGTGCGCCGCCGTGGCGGCGTCGCGGGAGTGGTTCGCGGAAGGCCTGTCGTGAGGCGAGACGACTACGAGCGGCTGCTCGGCGAACTGACCCGGCGGCGTCGCGTCCACGCCGTGGAAATGGCGGAGACGGCGCACCACGACGAGGAGGCCGACAAGCTGGCCGACATGGAAAATCGGCTGCTTTCGCAACAGGCCGACCTCCTCAACACCGCCCGGGGCTTGAGGCTGCCGCCTCCGAAACTGCGTCCCGCGGATGCGGAGACGAACGCCGCGGCAAGCGGCGACGGCGACTTCGAGGCCGCGCTGCGACAGGCGTCGCGGCAGGCCGACGTCTCCGAGGCCGCCGCACAGCGCGCCTGGGACCGGGCGAAGCTTCCGATCTTCCTTCCCGGGAAGCGTCCCCGCATCCGGCATCTGGCGGTGTACGGCCTGTGCGCGCTCGGCGGGGCGGCGGTGCAGCTGACGGCGCTTGTCGCCGAGGGCATGCCGGATGCGGCGGTGACGGTCGCGTTCGCCCCGGTCGCGGCCTTTGTCGTGGGGTATTTCACCATCGGCCACGTCCGTCGGCCGAGGCTGAAGCCGCAGCGGCGACGCCGAGGCGACCGCGCCCCGCGCGACGTCAAGCTGGGGCTGGCGACGTGCCTCGTCACGGGTCTTGTCGTCGTGACGTGGTGGTTGACGCGTTGATCGGCGGCGCCGGCTCGCGCACCTAGACTGGGCGTGATCATCCCGCGCACCACCTCGGAGACTTGGATGCAGAAGAAAGGTCCTCGCGGCAACCGGGCGAAACGCCGCCGGTCCGTGCGCGCCGCCGTCTCCGAACCGGCGCCGACCCCACAGGGCTGGCCCGACGCGGACACGCTCATCGAGGCGCTGGACGTCAACGGCCTGGCCCGCCGGCTCCTTGAGGACATGAAGCCGGAAGTCATGCGGACGGTCCTGCAGCGCGTGGACACCCTGACGCGCAAGACGCTCCTGGCGCCGCACAACATCCCGGTGACGAAGGTGAGTCTGCGCGCCGCCAGCGAGGTCGTCGCGCTGATCCGCGGCGAGGAGCACCCCGCCGAGAGCGGACTGCTCGGAGCGCTGCTTTCGCCGGCGGGCGCACTGTTCAACGACGCGGTCTTCGGCGCAGCGCAGCTGACGGCCTTGCGGCTGAAGCTCGCCGACCTCGCCTTGCCGCTGGTCGCCTACAACGAGAGCGTCTATCAGGGCCTGCGCGCGTGGAACCGCTGGGGCGAAGACTCGTTCGAGGACATCACGCTGGTCGCGGTCATCGGACAGCGCTGCTCGCACGCCGGCCTTGCCGCCGCCTTTCTGTCGGCGACCTACCCGGACGTGGCCGAAAGCTACACGCGGCTGCGCGACGACCACCCCGACCTGCCTTTGCCGGCCGAGCGCCGGCTGACCGGCTCCAATCCGCTGACTCGCTACCTGGCGGCGCGGCCGGACCGCAAGGTCCCGGTCAACACCGCGGAGCTGCGCGCGGTCCTGGCCGAGGACGCGCGAACCCGCCGCGCCGAGACCGAGCAGGCCCGTCGCGAACGCGATCGCAACGCCGGCCCACCCGCGCCCGCGCGCCCACGCGAAGAC
>JBOGDN010000770.1:0-3412 GCA_050742995.1 Stackebrandtia sp.
CTGCACCGTCGGGTTGGTGTCGGCGGCCGTCTTGTTGAAGAACACCAGCGCCACCCGCGACAGGACGCGCCCGGAGCGCTCCAGCGCCACTACGGTGTTGTCGAACGTCGGCGGACTCGGGTCGGCGGCGATGGCCTCCACCTCGTCGCGGTGCTCGGACATGCCGCGTTCGAAGGCTGGCAGATAGTGACAATCTTCGATAGCGTCGAACGGCGGCATTTCGTAGGGAAGTCGGCTGGCAGCCAGAAAGGGATTCGGCGTCTCCGTCACCCGCCACAGGCTACCTGCGATTTGACACCTACGATTGTCGGCACTGACGACAGGGAGACTCCGCGGGCGTGCGCACTTGCTTTGACATCGACGAGCGCGACGAGTATCACGCTGCCCGCGCTCTGCTGGTGCGACGCTGTCAGGCCTGGTCAAAGGAGCGAAAAGAGCGCCTTGTCGACGAGGTGCTTTTGAGGGCGGCGCTGGACTCCCGCCACTTCAGCAGCGACGGGCGGCTGACCTACTGGACTCCCGTGCAGGTGCGCCGTTTCCTGCTGGAGTGGGCGCCGCAGCGCATCGCCGGAGAGGTCGAAGAGCTCGGCCAGGCCCCCGAGGCGCTGCGCGTTTTGTTGCGTTTCATCGACGCGAACGGCCTGCGCGACCCAAGAGGCGCGTCTACCGCCGACAACGAGGCCGCCGTCGACGCCGCGCACGACGAGTTCCTCGCCGCGGTCGCCGCCGAAGCCCCGGAGCCCGGCTTCACCACGCAATGGCCGACGCCCGCGTACGACGTCGGCACTGACGTCGCCGAACTGCTCGACACCCTCCCCGACATCGAGATCGACCCTGCGATCGCCGCCGAGGAGCGAACCCTGGCGCAGTTGCCGGTGCGGCTGCCTTCCGACTCCGCACTCGCCGACTCCGCCGACTCCTGCCTCGCGCTGCAGCGGCTGCGGCGCCTCGCCGACTGGCTTGGCGCCGAAGGCAAGCCGACCGCCGCCGACGGATGGCTTGGCGCCGGCGACGCCGAAGAGCTGGCCGACAAGCTGGGTCTTGACGAGCCCGACACCTACACCGGCGCCAGACCGGGCTTGAGCCCGCAGGTGGCGCAGGCCAAACGCGAGCGCCTGACCCTGCTCTACCTCGCCTGGGCGAAACGCATGCGCCTGATCCGGCGGCACCGGGGCCGACTGGTGCCGGTGGCCAAGACCGCGAAGCTGACGCGCGACCCGCTGGCGTTGTGGCGACGCGCCTTCGACGTCTTGGCCGACCTCGGCGAAGTGATCTGCCGGCGGCCCGACGCCGACGAAGACGCGTCGATGGCGGCCTTCGTCTTCCCGGAGCTGCTGCCCGACGTGCTCAACTCGCTGTACAGCCTGCCCGCGGCCATGCCGGTGCGTCGCCTCGACGAGACGGTGTGGTGGCACTGCTGCGGCGCGTTTTTCGAAATCGACGAGCTGCCCCCCGCACAGCGCGAACGCGAGCGCCGGATGGTCGACGTCGATCTGGCGCGCATGTGGGACCTGCTGACGCAGCTGGGCGTGTTGGAGTGGACCACCGCGAGGCCGGACGCCATATTCCACGACGACCTGACGCCCGACGCCGTCGGCAGCTCGCGCTGCCCCTTCAAGCCCGAAGTCGCCGAGCGGCTCGCCGAGGAACTGGACGGCGACTGCCGTCTGCTGCGCCTGACCGACGTGGCCACGTGGGCGATGCGCGAGCGCATGCTCGCCGAGGGACGCGAGGCGGGACTGGTCGGGGAGCTGGCCGACGTCGGCGCCGAGGAGATGCTCAGCGTGGTCACGCAGCACTACCCCGCGCAGACCGCCGCCGAGGAGGTCGCCGGCTGGATGGACGAACACGGCGCCGACGTGGAGTCGCTTTTGAACGTGGCGCGCGCCGCCCCGTTCCGCTGCCGTGCGGCCGCCATCCTCGACCTGCTGCACGACGTCCAGTCCGACTCCGGCAAGCTGTTGCGCCGCATGCGCTCCGACCCGGCGCTCGCGCCGTCGGCGCTGGTGAGCCTCGTCGAGACCGGCACGCTTGACCTGATGGACCTCACCGAGCCGGAGCGGCAGCTGCTGACGGCCGAGTCGTCGCTGCGTCTGATGGAGCTCGACGGCCCCGAAGCCGTCGTCGCCGGGCTCGAAGAGCTCAGCGGCGCCGAAGCCAGAACCATACTGGACAAAGTGCTCACCTCCGGGCACCCCGACGTCCGCGCCCTCGAGGAGTTCCGGACGCTGGTGGCCGCGCCGCTGACGCACAACGGCGCGGGACGGCGCGGCACGCCCCCGCCACCGCCGCCGACGATGGAGAACGGCCGCCTCGGCGCCACGCGCCGCGCCCGCGTCCAGCGTCGCGGCAGGCCGTGAGCTGGATCGGGTTTTGTACAGAAGTCGCCACTGTCGGCAATCGCGAGCTAATGTGAGGTCGACGCGGCCACGCCGTGACGTGCGTGCCGCCGGTGCCGACGGCGCGAAGCACCGCATCTTTTCGCCGGGAGGCGCGAGTTGAAGCTGTCTGTTCTCATCCCGGCGTACAACGAGCAGGACCGGATCCTCGAAGCGGTCAAACAGGTCTTGGCGGTCGTCTACCCCTGCCCGGTCGAGGTGATCGTCGTCGACGACGGCAGCCGCGACCACACCTCCGCGCTGCTGGCGCGCGTCGACGACGAACGCGTCCGCGTGCTCACCCACCGCCGCAACCGCGGCAAGGGCGCCGCGGTCGCCACCGCCTGCCGGCACGCCGGCGGCGACTACATGGTCGTCTACGACGCCGACCTGGAGTACGACGCCGACGACATCCCCGCGCTGCTGGCGCCGGTGCTCGCCGGACGCGCCGAAGTGGTGTTCGGCAACCGCTCCTTCGGCAGCCACAGCTCCTTCTCCTTTTGGTACGTCATGGGAAACAAAGCCGTGACCCTGGCCGCCAACGTGCTCTACAACTCCTACATCGGAGACATGGAGACCTGTTTCAAGCTGCTGCCCACCCAGCTTTACCGGACGCTGCGGGTGCGCTCGCGCGGCTTCGGGATGGAAGCCGAACTCACCGCCAAGCTGCTGAAACGCGGAATCCGGCCCTACGAGGTGCCGATCTCCTACCGGGCGCGCGCCCGCCACGAAGGCAAGAAGATCACCTGGCGCGACGGAGTCGAGGCGCTGTGGATCCTCGGCCGCGAACGCGCCCGACGTTAAGAGCTCGTCACTTCATTCCGTTTCCTGCTGCGCGTTCACCGGGCGCGGCGGTCCTTGCGAAGCGCCGTCGTTCGAGTTTTTGCTCGCGGCGTTGTCGGCGCTCCCGCACCCCGGTGTTGGATGCGGGAGCGCCTCCGTCTTGCTCTTGTCTGTTCGATCACGCGGGGCTTGCGGCCGTACAGCGGCTTACGGCCGTTGCACTCGCCCGGAGGCCGCTCGCAACGGAAGAG
>JBOGDN010000771.1:0-3244 GCA_050742995.1 Stackebrandtia sp.
GTGCAGGTCGGCACGCTCGGCGCCCGGTTTCACCTGCTGGACGTCGCGCGCCTGACCCGCCGCGTCGCCTGCGTGCCGACGGGCACCCCGCTTGCCGAGGCGCTGCGCCAGGCCGAGGAGCAGCGGGGCTGGGGCGTGGTCGTCGTCGACTCCAAGGGGAGCCCGGTGGCGCTGATGCACGGCTCTGCGGCCGCATCGGTGCCCGCGGAGCGCCGCCCCTGGGTCGACGTGAACGACGTGTCCCGCAGCCTCTCCGACGCCGAGACGTGGGATCCGGGGTGGCGCGGCGAGGAGGTCGTCGACGCCATGCGTCGCCGTCCCGCCGACGAGTACGCCGTGGCCGCCGACGGCCACGTGCTCGGCATCGTGCGCGCCGCCGACATCGCCGAGGTCCTCGACCCGCGCAAGCAGCCGCCCGACGCCGGAGACGACGTCGACCCCCGAAGCACCCAGACCGAAGATCGACGAGAGGACACTCCTTGACAGGCGCCAGGCGCAGCGGCCCCTTCGCACCCGGCGACCGCGTGCAGCTGACCGACCCCAAAGGACGCATGCACACCGTCGTCCTGGAGCCCGAGCGCGTCTTCCACACCCACCGCGGCGGCGTGGCCCACGACGACATCCTCGGTCAGCCCGAGGGCAGCGTCGTCGCCTCCTCGGCCGGCACCCGCTATCTGGCGCTGCGGCCGCTGCTTTCCGACTTCGTGATGTCGATGCCGCGCGGCGCCCAGGTCATCTACCCCAAGGACTCCGCCCAGATCCTCTCCGTCGGCGACGTGTTCGGCGGCGCCCGCGTCGTCGAAGCCGGCGCCGGGTCGGGCGCGCTGACCTGCTCGCTGCTGCGCGCCGTGGGAGAAGAAGGCCACGTGTACTCCTACGAGCTGCGCGAGGACTTCGCCGAGATCGCTCGCGGCAACGTCGAGGCATTCTGGGGCGGTGCGCCGAAGAACTGGACCCTGACAAGCGGCGACGTCGCCGACTGCGCCGAGGCCGACGTCGACCGCGTCGTGCTCGACATGCTGGCGCCGCACGACCAGCTCGACCTCGTCGAGCGGATTCTCGTGCCCGGCGGGGTGCTGGTGGGCTACGTCGCGACCGTCACTCAGATGTCCGACCTCGTCGAGGCGCTGCGCGAGCGCGGCGGCTTCACCGAGCCGCGGGCCTTCGAGACCCTGGTGCGCGACTGGCACCTGGAAGGACTTGCCGTGCGGCCTGACCACCGCATGGTCGCGCACACCGCCTTCTTGATCACCACCCGCAAACTCGCCCCCGGAACCGTCGCGCCCGCCCGCCAGCGCAAGCCCAGCAAGGGCGCGGCCGCCTACGCCGCGCGCCGAAACAACCGCCTGTAAGGGCGCCTCGCCGTCAGTCGTCCGCGCCGGGGCCGGCAACGGGCGTGTCGTCGGCGCGCCTGCGCACGTGGATGCAATCGCCGGGGCAGTCCTTTGCCGCGTCGACTATGTCCAGACGCAGCCGCTCGGGAACTTGGACGCGTTCGCCCGGCGCGGTGCGCAGCTCGCCGTCGTCGTCCTTGACGTAGGCGAGGCCGTCGATGTCGAACTCGAAGACGTCCGGCGCGTATTGCACGCACAGGCCGTCGCCGGTGCACAGATCCTGATCGATGTGAACCGTGAGTTCGTCGTTGTCGCCTGTCACGAATCCCAGATTAGGCCTCGAAGGCGCTGGCGAACTGTCGGCGCCGACGCATACCCTGTTAGCTCACAACCGGCTACGGTTGATAGAAGATCCTCGAGTGAGAGGTGGGACGAGATGTCACGTAACGACGACGATCAAGCCCGCGCCGAAATGGAGCGGGAAAGTCAAGACCTCTCCAGCCAGGTTGCCTACCTGCAGGAGGAATTGGCACTGGCACGGCGAAAACTCACCGAGACGCCCCGCCATGTGCGCCTGCTCGAGGAGCGGCTTGCGGCGACGCAGGCTCAAGTGGAGAGGATGTCCGAGCAGAACGAGCGGCTCGTGGCCACGCTCAAAGACTCCCGGGAACAGATTGTCACCCTCAAAGAGGAGATCGACAGACTGGCCCAGCCGCCCAGCGGCTACGGAGTCTTTCTGGGCGCCCGCGAAGACGGCACCGTCGACGTCTTCACCGGCGGCCGGAAGATGCGCGTGGCGCTTTCTCCGTCGATCGAACCCGAAGAGCTGAGACGCGGCCAGGAGGTGCTTCTCAACGACGCCCTCAACGTCGTGGAGAGCATGGGCTTCGAACGCGCCGGCGAGATTGTCACGCTCAAGGAGCTTCTGGAAAACGACGAGGGACACCCCGACCGCGCGTTGGTGACGTCCCACGCCGACGAGGAGCGGGTCGTTCACCTGGCCGAGAGCCTCGTCAACGCCCCGCTGCGCGCCGGAGACGCGCTTTTGGTCGAGCCCCGAGCCGGTTACGCCTACGAGAAGATCCACAAGAGCGAAGTCGAAGAGCTGGTCCTCGAAGAGGTCCCGGACGTGGACTACGAGTCCATCGGCGGCCTCGACGGGCAGATTGAGCTCATCCGCGACGCGGTGGAACTTCCGTTCCTGCACGCCGAGCTGTTCCGCGAGCACAAGCTGCAGCCTCCCAAGGGCGTGCTTTTGTACGGTCCGCCCGGCTGCGGCAAGACGCTCATCGCCAAGGCGGTGGCCAACTCTTTGGCAAAGAAGATCGCCGAGGCGCGTGGAGACGAACTCGGCGGCAACCGCGCCAAGAGCTACTTCCTCAACATCAAGGGACCGGAGCTGCTCAACAAGTATGTGGGCGAGACCGAGCGGCACATCCGCCTGGTCTTCCAGCGGGCGCGGGAAAAGGCCAGCGAGGGCCAGCCCGTGATCGTGTTCTTCGACGAGATGGACTCGGTGTTCCGCACCCGCGGCTCCGGCGTCTCCTCCGACGTGGAGAACACCATCGTCCCGCAGCTGCTCTCGGAGATCGACGGCGTGGAGGGGCTCGAGAACGTCATCGTCATCGGCGCATCCAACCGGGAAGACATGATCGACCCGGCGATCCTTCGGCCCGGCCGGCTCGACGTCAAGATCAAGATCGAGCGCCCCGACGCCGAGTCGGCGCGCGACATCTTCTCCAAGTACGTCACCACCGACCTGCCGCTCGCCGAGTCCGACGTCACCGAGCACGGCGGCTCGCGCGCGTCCTGCGTGGCCGAGATGATCCAGGCCGCGGTGGAGCGCATGTACACCGAGACCGAGGAGAACCGCTTCCTGGAGGTCACGTACGCCAACGGTGACAAGGAAG
>JBOGDN010000772.1:0-1859 GCA_050742995.1 Stackebrandtia sp.
CTGCCGGCGGACGCACCGGCGGCCGCGGGGGCTGCATCGGCGGGCCTCCCGACACCGGCCGCGCCGGTCCCGAGGGCGCGCCCGGGGGCCGTCCTGCGCCTGGCGGGCCGCCGATCGACAGGGCGCCTTCGACGACGACGGTCTCGGGCTGCTCGAAGGTCCGGGGGGCCACTCCCAGGCCGGTGTGGATCAGGTTGGCGGCCATCGGGATGCGGCTGGAGCCGCCCACCAGGAAGATTCCGACCAGGTCCTTCGGCGACTGCCTCGCGCCGCGGATGGCCTTTTGCATGCACTCGACGGTGCGCTCGAGCAGCGGCCTGGCGACCGCCTCGAACTCTTCGCGGGTCAGGTGCGCGTCGACGTCCATCGCGGGCAGGTGGATGTCGGAGGACGCGGTGCGCGACAGCATCTCCTTGGCGCCGCGCACGTCTTCGTACAGCATGCGCCGGTAGCGGCGATCCTTGTCGTCGGCGGGGGTCATCAGCCGCGACCAGGTCGCCGCGTGCGACACGCCGTAGGTCTTGCCGAGGTGCTCGATGATGCCGTGGTCGAAGTCGAGGCCGCCGACGTCGGAAAGGCCCTCCTCGCTGAGCACCTCGAATCCGGCCTGGGTGCGACGCACCACGGTGGCGTCGAAGGTGCCGCCGCCCAGGTCGTAGATTGCCAGCGCCCGTCCCACCGGCACGGCGGTGCCCAGGACCTGTGTGAAGTACGACGCCGCGCCGACCGGCTCGGGGATCAGCTGCGGCTTGGGGAGACCGGCCAGCCGCGCGCTTTCCAGCAGGATGTTGCGGCGCCGCTCGCCCCAGCGCGCCGGGTGGGTCATCCGCACCGTCTGCGGCGGTCCGCCCAGCTGCCGATGCGCCTCGCCGACCACCAGCTCGAGCACGTTGGCGATGACGCGCGGCACCGCGATCTCCTGGTCGCCCAGGAAGATCGAGCCGTCGTCGATGCGACGCTTCGGGTTGGGTTCGAACCGCGCCGGGTCCATCCGGGCGTTTCGTTCGGCGTCGCGTCCAATCAGCATCCGGCCGTCAGCCGACTGATACACCGCAGAGGGCAGCATGGGGGCGCCGTCGAACAGCAGGGGCTTCACCCGACCGTCGGCCATCCGCAGCACGGCCACCGTGTTCGACGTTCCAAAGTCAATTCCGAGCACACGCATGAATGCCAGTCTCCTTCTTCGCATGCACACCTTAGTGACCGGGTCAAGCCCTCCAGAGCCTGCCCGGATCCCGCGAAAGCCCATAAATGCCCCGAACGGACACCAACCTCCGACCAAGTGGTCGAGACGTCGCCCGGCGCGGCCGGCGCGAATCCTGAGACACTCGACGGATGCGCAATGCCCGACGGGTCGTCGGCCCCTATCCCTATCTCGACGCCGGCGGCCCAATCGCGTTCGCCCATCGCGGCGGCGCCGCCGAAGGCGACGAAAACACCGCAGCGGCCTTCGCCCGTGCCGTCGATGCAGGTTACCGCTACCTGGAAACCGACGCGCACGCAAGCGCCGACGGCGTCGCCGTGCTCTTCCACGACGACGATCTGCGGCGCGTCGCCGGGGATCCGCGACGCGTGGAGGACCTGTCCTGGCACGACCTGCGCAGCATGCGGCTGCGCGGCGAGCCGCTGATCCCCCGGCTCGACGAGACGTTGAGCGCCTGGCCGCAGGTGCGGTTCAACATCGACGTCAAGACCGACGCGTCCGTGACCCCGACGCTGGACGTCGTGGCTTCGGCGCGCGCCCGCGACCGGGTGCTGATCGGGTCCTTCAGCGACGCGCGCATCGCCCGCGTGCGCGTGTTGGCCGGGCCGCGCCAGGTCACGTCCATGGGCCAGCGCGAGACGGCGCGGCTGTGGGC
>JBOGDN010000773.1:0-2340 GCA_050742995.1 Stackebrandtia sp.
CGGAGCTACGCGCTGCTAGCCGCACGGTATGAGAGGCCCGGACCCCGGTTCGTCACAAAGAACGATTCGACGCGGCGCCGCCGACCGCAAGATAGGCGCATGACAGCCGAGACCCGTGAAGGCGAGCCCGCGATGCCCGACGAAATGACCGCCCCCCGCCCGACGAGCGTCCGCCGGCCGCCGGCCGGCCGGCTGCGCCGCTGGGCGATCACGCCGGTGTGGCGCGGACTGAAGTGGTTCCCGTCGAGCCTGGGCTCCATCGTGGGACTGCGGTTCGGAGTGCTGTCGCGGGGCCGCGCCCTGATCACCCTGCCCGCGGCGCTGCTGGCTTTCCTGCTGTCGCTGCTCGTGGTCTTCCTCGTGTACTCGGGATGGATGTACCCGGCGCGGTTCGACGTCTACACGCACCTGGCCCACCCGTTCACCCCGACGCCGGGTCTCGACGGCGCCTGGGGCGGCAACACCCTGGTCGGCGCCTGGCTCGCCCACACGCTGATCGCGATCGCCATTCAGGCGGTCAGCGTTCTCGGGCTCAAGGGCCTGCTGCGAGTCCACGACGCCATGCGCAACCGCGACGCCTGAAAATCCCGCGCCCGTCGCCGGACGCCGCTATAGCCTCGGGCCATGGCGAAGCCCGAGTATCCTCCCAAACCCCGCCCTGGAGACAGGGTCGCCGTGGTGTCGCCCTCGGCGGGCCTTCCGGAGCTGTTTCCGCTGCCGTTCGAGCTTGGGCTGCGGCGGCTCGAAGCCGGCTTCGGGCTGATCCCCGTGGAGTATCCGACGACCCGCAAGATGGGCTCGTCGCCGGCCGAGCGCGCCGCCGACCTGCACGCCGCCTTCGCCGACGACTCCGTCAAGGCCGTGATCAGCAGCATCGGCGGGGACGACCAGATCACGGTGCTGCCGCATCTGGACGCCGAGCTGCTGCGCGCCGACCCGAAGCCGTTCTTCGGCTTCAGCGACTGCACCAACCTGCTGGCTTACCTGCACCGCCTGGGCGTCGTGGGCTTTCACGGCGGCGCGGTCATGACCGCGTTCGGCCGTCCCGGCGCGATGCACCCGCTCACCGCGGAGTCGCTGCGCGCGGCGCTGTTCACGTCGGGGGAGTACGCGCTGCGTCCTGCCGAGACCTTCGGCGACGTCGACCGCGACTGGGCCGACCCTGCGACCTTCGACTCTGAGCCGGCGACGCTGCCCGGCGAAGGCTGGCGCTGGCACGGCCCCGACCGCGTGGCCGAGGGCCGCAGCTGGGGCGGCTGCGTGGAGGTGGTGGCCTGGCTGCTGATGGCCGACGCGACGATACCGCCGCTGCCGGAATTCGACGGCGCGGTGCTGTTCCTGGACACCTCCGAGGAACTGCCGAGCGACGCAGAGGTGTACCGGATTCTGCGCAGCATGGGCGAACGCGGCATCCTGGGGCGCTGCGGCGCGCTGCTCATGGGGCGGGCCAAGGGGTGGTGCTTCGACAAGCCGAACACCGACGCGCAGCGGCGGGAGTACACGTCGGCCCAGCGCGAGGCGGTGCTGCGCGCGATGGAGGAGTACGCGCCGGACGCCGTGGTCGTTTTGGACGTCGACCTGGGCCACACCGAGCCGCAACTGGTCATCCCCTATGGAGGCTGTGTGCGGGTCGACGGATCGGCTCGGACGATAACCGTTCGGTACTAGGCAGCCTCGCCCGCATGAACTTTCGCCCTCGCCGACACAAGCTTTCGCTATAGAGGACAAGGCCCGCCCCAGCCGGGGGCAGACCACCCCCAATAGCATTCGGCTTGATTTCACTATGGGTGACGAGATCGTGTCAAGCGAATTTCATCGAAGCTTAAGGGCGCGGCCCGGCGCGGCGTCACGCGCGCGACGGACTGTCGGCGTCCTTTTTGGTGTTTATGCCGAGCTTGACCGCTTCGGCGGCCAGGATCTTCTCGCGATCTTCGGGTGTGGCCTCGGCCAGCAGCCGCGACAGCGTCACCGGGTCCAGCGGCGGCTCGTTCTCGGGAGGCTTCGCGTCCTCGGTCGAGTCGGCGTCCTCGGGCGGGGAGGCCGCGGCTTCCGGGTCGGCCGGCGCGTCCGCCTCGTCGGCAGTCTCGGGCTCGTCGGCTTCGGGGCGCGGCGGCGCCGCGGACGGATACACCGCGTTTCCCTCCTCCGGACGCACCCACGGGTTGCGTCCGAAGCCGATTCGGGGGGCGGGAACGACGGGCGTCCCCGCGCCGGCTCGCAGCGTCGGCCCCGGGTCGGCGGGCTTGACCCACGGGTTGTGGCCCCAGCCGCCGCGTGCGCCCGCGACCTTCTCGGCGGCGCCCGGCGCGATCACCCCGCCGCTGGAGCGCAGGCCTGCGG
>JBOGDN010000774.1:0-10989 GCA_050742995.1 Stackebrandtia sp.
GGTCTTGGCCGCTCGGGAAAGCCGCGTCCGCGCCGGGCTCGTTCAGCTGACGCGCCGCGAGCGCCGCCAGCCAGGTCGTGATGGGCACCGCGGCGATCAGCCCGAGGGTGCCCACGACGCTGCGCACGATCTCCTCGGCCATGAGCTGCGTGGTCAGCACCTGCCCCAGCGGTCGGTCCGCTGCGGCGATGAGGATCATCAGCGGCAGCGAGGCGCCCGCGTAGGCCAGGATCAGGGTGTTCACCACCGAGCCGATGTGAGCGCGGCCGATGCGCGCCGCCGACTGGTACAGCTGCCACGTTCCGTAGCCGGGGTTGGCGCGCGCCAGCTCCGCCACCGCGTTGGCCTGGGTGGAGGTGACGTCGTCGAGCGCGCCGAGCGCGCCGATGATGATCCCGGCCAGCAGCAGACCCTCCATGTTGACGTTGTGGCTGAGCGACAACATGTTGGTTTCTTCGTCGGCGACGCCGGTCAGATGCGTGAAGCCGACCGCGAGCGCCGAAAGCACTCCGGTGAGCACAAGGCTGGCAAGGGTTCCGGCGACGGCGACGGTGGTCGTGGGTCTGAAGCCGTGCGTCACGTACAGCACCGTCAGCATGATCGCTCCGGCGCCGACGATCGCCGTCAGCAGCGGCGGCTGGCCGGAGAGGACGGCGGGGACGACGAAGAGCAGCAGGATCGCGAAGGTGATCACCAGTCCGCCGAGCGAGCGCAGCCCCTGCCAGCGTCCAAAGGCGATGACGGCCAACGCAAAGGTCGCCGCGAGGATCCACAACGGACTGGTGCGGTCGTGGTCGACGACGTGGTACTTGTGCGGTTCGGCCTCGGCCAGGTAGATCAGGACCACGGAGTCGCCGTGGCCCACCTCGGGCGTGCCGCTGGCGGTCGGCAGGGCGACGACGACGTGCTCTCCGCCGTCGTCGAGTTTGACGGCGGCCACGCCGCAGGGGCGGCCTTCCTCGATGAGGCGGGGGTCGGCCTGGGCTTCGGGCTCGGGGCATTCCCGCTCGGAGACTCCGACGACCTCGCCTGTGACTTCTTCGGCCGTGGGCGAGGTCGGCTCGGGGACCTCGTCCGGCCACAGCAGCACCATGCCGATCGCGCTGAGCACGGCGGTGGGCACGATCACCGTCATGGCGAAGCGCAGCGCCCGCGACGTGGTCGGCCGTGCTTCGTCGCCGTGGCTGTGAGAGCCGCCCATGACCGTGAGCTCCTGTCGTGTGCGTGCGGGTCATGAGGAGTCTGCCAGCCGCCGTGGCGCCGTCCGGCGCCCGTGTCGTCACGCGACGGCCGAGGGGCCCCGCGCCGGAACGGGGTTGCGGGCACGAATGGGGGAGGGCTGGAACGAGGTGCGGGGCGCGCGCGTCTGAATTTGCAAGACCAAGCCAACCGACTCCAACAGGAAGTGAAGAGTCGTGAGCGAAGAACAGAACGACGCCGCCGACGCGGCCGAGACCTCACAATCTTCCGACTCGTCCGCGGGCGCGTCCGGCGACCAGGAAGCCGTCGAAGCGCCCGACCCCGGCCGAAGGCGTTCCGGATGGATCGTCGGCGCCGCGATCGCGAGCGCGCTGGCGCTTGGCACGGCGGCGGCCTTGATGTTCACGTCGGATTCCGACGGCGACGAGACGGCGTCGGACGGCGACGCGCAGGAAGCCGCCGACGGCGGCCAGGACGACCCGGCCGACGCGGCGCCCGACTCCGGCGACTACACGGTGGTCTCAGTCAGCGGCGGGGACTGTCTGAGAGTTTCGTCCTATCAGGATCCGAACACCGTCAACACGATGGAGTACCTGCCCGTGATCGCCACGGGCGACTGTTCGGAGGACGCGTCCGCCCTCCAAGTGGAGAAGCGCGACGCCGACGTCGTGTGGATTCACCTCGCCGAAGAGCCGATGGTCGAAGGCCACTGCGTCAGCACGGTCCTCGGCGAACGCGACTTCGTCACGCCGCAACCGTGCGAGGACGCCGAAGCCGACGAGGTCGACCTGCGAGTGCGACCCGCCGACGAGGGACGGCACCGGCTGGAGACCGCCGCCGGCGAGTGCCTCGCGATTTCCGACGAAGAGACCAGCCACGGCTATGGCGTGCAGCTGGAGAAGTGCTCTGACGCCGAGACGCAGCTCTTCGAGTGGCGCGCCGAGTAGGCGCCCGCGTCAGGGAGAAGAACATCCGCTCGGGTCGGTCGACGTCACGACGTCGACCGACCCGACTCTGCGGCATGGCGCAGCACACGGTCGACGTCGATGGCCGTCGCGTCCGCCATCCAGTACGCTCGTACTGTTAGCGCCGGGCGTCGGCGTTCCACGTGTGACCCGACCTGCGCGGCTGCTTGATCGCTCGCCTGCGACGTGAAGGAGAATCTCCGCATGGCCAAAATCAAGGTAGACAACCCCGTCGTCGAGCTCGACGGCGACGAGATGACCCGGATCATCTGGGCCAAGATCAAGGAACAGCTGATCCACCCGTATCTCGACGTGGACCTGAAGTATTACGACCTGTCGATCGAGAACCGCGACGCCACCGACGACCAGGTGACCGTCGACGCGGCCAACGCGATCAAGAGCCACGGCGTGGGCGTCAAGTGCGCCACCATCACTCCCGACGAGGCGCGCGTCGAGGAGTTCGGGCTGAAGAAGATGTGGCGCTCGCCCAACGGGACCATCCGCAACATCCTCGGCGGAGTGATCTTCCGCGAGCCGATCATCATGAGCAACGTTCCCCGGCTGGTGCCTGGCTGGACCAAGCCGATCGTGGTCGGCCGTCACGCCTTCGGCGACCAGTACCGCGCCACCGACTTCAAGGTCCCCGGCCCCGGAACCCTGACCGTCACCTTCGCCCCCGACGACGGCGGTCAGCCGATGGAGTTCGAGGTCGCGCGCTACCCCGAGGGCGGCGGCGTGGCCATGAGCATGTACAACTTCCGCAAGTCGATCGAAGACTTCGCGCGGGCGTCGTTCCGCTACGGCCTGGCCCGCGACTACCCCGTCTACATGTCGACGAAGAACACCATCCTCAAGGCCTACGACGGCATGTTCAAGGACGTGTTCGCCGAGATCTTCGAATCCGAATTCAAGGCCGACTTCGACGCCAAGGGCCTGACCTACGAGCACCGGCTCATCGACGACATGGTCGCCGCCGCGCTGAAGTGGGAGGGCGGCTACGTGTGGGCCTGCAAAAACTACGACGGCGACGTCCAGTCCGACATCGTCGCGCAGGGCTTCGGCTCGCTCGGCCTGATGACGTCCGTGCTCATGACCCCCGACGGCAAGACCGTCGAGGCCGAAGCCGCCCACGGCACGGTCACCCGGCACTACCGGCAGTGGCAGAAGGGCGAGAAGACCTCCACCAACCCGATCGCGTCCATCTACGCGTGGAGCCGGGGCCTGGCGCACCGGGGCAAGGTCGACGGCGCCCCCGCGGTCGTCCAGTTCGCCGACAGCCTGGAACGGGCCTGCGTCGACACCGTCGAAGGCGGCCAGATGACCAAGGACCTGGCGTTGCTCGTCGGCGGCGACACCCGGTGGCTGACCACCGACGACTTCATGGACGCGCTGGCGGCGAACCTGCGGCGCAAACTCGGCTGAGTCGCGCAATGTCGGAAATTTCGTGACATGCCCGTAACCGAGCGTATGACAATCGCGTTGGAAGAGACGTGGGTGTCCTAACCCATCTGACTGGTGAGAGCCTGCCGTCCCTTCCCAGTAAAGGCCCCGGGAGCCGTCTGGTTCCCGGGGCCTTTGCCTTTGCGTCGAGGCGAAATAGTCGGGGTTTCCCTACCCCTTATGAGGGTGTTTCTCCCATTGCCCGAGCGCGCCCGATGGCCGACAGTCGAAGTGATCGCACGATTCCATCTATCTGGACAGGGGATGACGTGCAATGGCCATCGTCACCGAGTCGCCGGCGGCGCCCGCAGCCGCGCCCGAGCACGCGCCGAAGCCCGTTCACACAAGCCCACGCGGCGACGGACACCAGTTCCTGATCTATCTGTTCCTGTTGGGGCCCATGCTCGCCTTGGCCGCGGCGATTCCGCTTGCCTGGGGGGCCGGCTTTCTGAGCTGGACCGACGTCTTGCTGGCCGTCGGCTTCTACTACCTCACCGGCCACGGCGTCACCCTCGCCTACCACCGCATGCTCACCCACGGATCCTTTCGCGCCAAACGGCCGCTGAAGATTTTCGTGACCATCCTGGGAAGCATGACGCTGCAGGGGGACCCCATCGGCTGGGTCGCCACGCACCGGCGGCACCACGCGTACGCCGACAAGGAGGGCGACCCGCACTCGCCTTGGCTTTTCGGCACCTCGATGTGGGCGCTGACAAAGGGCTTCTGGCACTCCCACATGGGCTGGCTTTTCCAGCGGGACAACACGACGAACGCCGAGCGATTCGCTCCCGACCTTTTGGACGATCGCGATATCGTCTGGGTCAACAAGCTTTTCCCGGTGTGGACGGCGCTGACGTTCCTGCTTCCCGCCGCGATGGGCGGACTGATCACCATGTCGTGGTGGGGCGCGTTTACCGCGTTCTTCTGGGCGGGCCTGGTGCGGGTTTCCGTGCTGCACCACACCACCTGGACGACCAACTCCATCTGCCACATGATCGGCGACCGTCCCTTTAAGAGTCGGGACAAGGCTGCCAACGTCTGGCCGTTGGCGCTGCTTTCTTTCGGGGAGAACTGGCACAATTCGCACCACGCCGACCCCTCATGCGCCCGGCACGGTGTGAAAAAGGGACAGATCGACACCACGGCGCGGATTATCTGGATCTTCGAAAAGCTCGGATGGGTCAGCGACGTCAAGTGGCCCAAATCGGAGCGTCTTGCCAAATTGAGCGTCGCCGCCGACCGGTGACGCCGGCTGTGACGTAGCCGGCCGGCGGCCGTCGACATATTACAACGCGGCAGCGTTTCTCTGATCGGGGAACGCTGCCGCGCTGTATGTCGACGACAGGGCGTTAAGCCGCTGATCTTGCCATTTCGGACGTCGTCCAACAGGCCCCGCCATCCAGAGCGGGTAAGCGACAAGGCCGGGGACTCGTCATGGGTGGCCAATTTGGAGTCTCGCACTGCGACGGCGTTGCCGCCGCAGCCGACTTCCACGCAGTTGCTGGAAGTGTTTCCGCTGCGACTGGACCTTCGCCAGCTGCGGATTTTCAAATGGGTCATACATTTCCCTTTTTGTATTGTGATGCGGATTGGTGTTATATGTCGGCTGCGGCCGTGCGCAGCCTTATAACGGTCTCGGAAGGCTCCAGCGAGGCGGCGCGCAGCCGGTCGAACAGCTGCCGGTAAGGGGCCACTTCCACTTCGTCCGACAGGACCGTGTCGGCCGCTTCGCCTTCGAGGAGCACAACGTCCGGATCGTCCGGTTCAGGATAGGTGTACGCCGAAAATGACGATACGGGCAGCCAATGGTCTTCGACTTCAACTTTCACCGGCAACATGCGCACGACGATTGACGGATCCTGTTCCGCGGTCTCGGCAAGCTGGAGAAGCTGCTCTCGCATGATCTCCCGAGGCACTTGTGGACGCATGAGGATGATCTCGTCGACGATCGCCTCGTATTTCGGACCGTCCGGCCGTCGCAGCATCTGCTGACGCGCCAGTCGCGCCTCGACGGTCAGATCGAGGTCTTTCTCCGAGGTGCGTTCGCCCCGCAGCATGGCGATTCGTCCGCGCGAGCGGGTGTATTCGGCGCTTTGCAGGGCGCCGGGGATTACGACGTTCATATATTCGGCGATGGTTTGCGCGCCCCATTCCAAGTCGGCGTTGACTCTCTGGCGCGCGCCCATGTGTTCGCCGAAGTCCTGCCACCAGCCGCGCTCGGCCGCTTCCCTCGCGATCTCTGTGATCCGGTGCGCCCGCGTGCTCGGGACGTCGAGTTCGCGCAGCAGCTTCATGACGTCGGCCATGTTCGGCGGGTAGGTGGCGTTCTCCATCCGGGAGATCTTGGTGGGCGACCACCCGAGCTTCTTGCACAGCGCGGCGTTGGTCAGTTTGGCCTCCACTCGCAGCTGCCTCAGTTCGGCGGCAAGTCTGCGGCGGCGGACCATCGGGCTGATCACAACGACCTCCTCGTGAAAATTTCATTTCCACGTACATTTATAACTTCTTGCAAATAGAAGGTCGGTGTGTAGGGGGGTATTTCGAGTTCGTCGACGCTTTACTCGCGCATTCCTGTTCGTATCGCCTGTTCACGCTCACAAAGGGGTGAGATGGCGAGAATGGAGCCGCAGCATGGTAGCGTCGTCTGTCTAGGGTGGTGGCAGAAATTTTCTGCAACACGTGAACTATATATTCATTTCCAAGATTCGAACATTGGCTCAGATGCGGTTCGGCGCCGCTAGCTGATGGAGGTGGGGCATGACCGACAGCGGGCCTCAGCCTGCTGCCCTGACGAAGAGTCGGGGCGCGGCGGGGCGGGATCGGTTGTGGTGCAGGGGGACGACGACGAGGTTTCAAAGGGAGGCCTCGCCATGACGCCTGCTGAAGCTCGCGCCGCCCAGCGCGAGCATCGCCTCGACGAGGCGACTGGACGCTGCGGAAAGTGCGGCGCGGACTATCCGTGTCCACCGCTGCAAAAAGCGGTGCGGCTGCTCACCGCGCGGGTGCGCGCCGCACGCGGCGGAACGCGCACCTGACCCGAACCGCGGGCCGCGGCCCGCGCGCGGGAATCAGCTCAGCTCCGCGGGAAGCGACCGCGCGTGCACCACGGTCAGGCGCGACACCGCTCGCGTGAGCACCACGTAAAGCCGCCGCATCCCCATCCGCTCCGCCTTCACAATGTCGGACGGCTCGACGACAACGACGTGGTCGAACTCGAGGCCCTTGGCGTTCGTCGCCGGAATCAGACTCACGCGGTCGCCCTCGGAGGCCGCTTCGACGACGCCGCGCAGATGTTCCACAGCGGAGTCAGCCGCTATGACCCCTATGGAGCCTTCGAACTCGAGCGCGCGGTTCACGGCCGCGGCGACGGAATCGTCTAGATCGGACGCCTTCACGATCTCGAGCATTCCGTCGGAGCGCAGCGACCTGGCGGCGGGAACGTCGACGCCCAGGTGCGGGAGCAGCCGGTTGGCGAGCGCGATCACGTCAGCCGGCACCCGGAATCCGGTGGTCAACTCGACGACGTCGGCCTCGGGCTTTCCCAAGTGCGCCAGCGAGTCGGGCCAGCCTGCCGCCGTCCACTCAGACGTCCCCTGCGCGAGATCGCCGAGCACGGTCAGCGAGCCGTGCGCGCTGCGCCGCGCGATCGCGCGGCACTGCATCGCCGACAGATCCTGCGCCTCGTCGATCACGATGTGCCCGAAGCCGTCGGCGCGCTCCAGCAGCCCGGCGACCTCGTCGACGAGCAACGCGTCGGCGAGGGTGAAGCGGGGAGTCTTGGTGCGGCCGGCAAGCAGCTCCTGTTCGGAGTCGTCGAGGATTCCCGCGCACGCCTGGCCGCGAAACTCGGCGTCGGCCAGCAGCCGGGCCACGAGCTTCTTGGCGTCGAGGGCCGGCCACACCCGGTCCAGGAACTCGACGACGGTGCGGTGCTTGCCTATGCGCCGCACCCAGACGTCGCTGGGAGAGTCGCCCCGGCGCAGCTCGACTTGGCGTCGCAGCCCGGCGGTGACCTGGGCGCGCACCCGCTCCCGTCCCACCAGATAGGGCACGCCGTCGCCGCGTGCGTCGGCCACGGCCTTGCGCAGGTACTCCACGCCGATGCGCAGCCGCCAGCCGCCGTCGGCGACCATGAGCGAGTCGTCCGGCCGTCCGACGTGTCCCCAGACCGCGCGGTGCAGCACCTCGGCCATTCGAGGGTCGTGCTTGAGGCGGGCGGCCCGCGGCGAGTCCTCGCCGCGCACCGGGACTCCGGCGACGAGTTCGTCGACCGTCAACTGTGTTACGTCTACTTCGCCCAGTGTGGGCAGCACGGCCTCGATGTACGACATGAACGCCGTGTTCGGGCCGAGGATGAGCGTGCCCGAGCGTCGCAGCTGCTCGCCGTGGGCGTAGAGCAGATAGGCCGCGCGGTGCAGGCCCACCGCGGTCTTGCCGGTGCCCGGCGCCCCCTGCACGCAGATGTTCGCCGCCAGCGGGCTGCGCACCAGGTCGTCCTGCTCCGGCTGGATGGTGGCGACGATGTCGCGCATCGGGCCGACGCGGGGGCGTTCGATCTCCGCGGCCAGGATCCGGCTGGCCTCGCCGAGCTCGTCGCCGGCGGAGAGGCGTTCGTCTTCGAAACTGGTCAAGACGCCGTCGTCGCTGTGCTCATCGTTCGGCGCGCTTCGCTTGCCGAACCCAAAGCGGCGACGCACGGCCACGCCCATCGTCTTGCGGACGGACGCCTGGTAGAAGGCCCGCGACAGCGCCGCCCGCCAGTCAAGCACCAGCGGTTCGCCGGAGTCGTCGGCGATGTGGCGTCGTCCGATGTGGAAATCTTCGCCGGGGTGGGCGTCAAACTCCAAGAGGTCGCCTTCGGCTTCCTTTTCCTCGGAGCTGTGTTTTTGCTTCGGCTCACTTCGTTCGCCGCTGTGTTTTTGCTTCGGCTCACTTCGTTCGCCGAAGAACAGCCTTCCGAAGAACAGCGGGGTGTCGGGGCGGATGGTCAGGTCGGCCAGGCGCAGCGCCCTCGCACGGCCGAGCGCCCAGGAGGTGAGCTCGTCCCAGGCGGTGTCGTTGACGGCTTCGGTGCGTTCGCGCATGCGGGCCAAGGCGGCCCGGGAGGCGTCGAGGTGCCGGCGTTCGCAGAGCAGGGTCGGGTCGACGGGGTCGGTCATATAGAGAGTCGCCTTCGAATGCGGTGGAGACCCACTGCCGTAGGCCCGGCCGCGTCAGACGCGTCCGGCTTCGCCCGGCTGGACGGGCCGCGTCCGTCCCGATCCTGGACGCGGACCGGTCAGCCTACTCCAGGTCGCGTCGCATGTCGTGCGGGTTTTTTGGAGAGGGAGAGCACCCGCCGACCAGGGAGACGGACGCGAGGAGCGGCGTCGGCGTAATCTCCCCAGACATGAGCGATCTTCGGCGTCCCCGCGTCGGGCACATCCAGTTCCTCAATTGCCTGCCCATCTACTGGGGTCTGATGCGCTCCGGCGCGTTGATCGACGTCGAGCTCACCAAGGCGAGCCCGGACGCGCTGAACCACGCGCTCGTCGCCGGCGAGCTGGACATCGCGCCGATCAGCCTGGTGGAATACCTGCGCCACGCCGAGAGCCTTGCGGTGCTGCCGGGGCTGGCCGTCGGCAGCGACGGCCCGGTGCTCAGCGTCAACATCGTGCACAAGCGCCCGCTGAACGAGCTGGACGGGCAGCAGGTCGCGCTCGGCTCGACGTCGCGCACGGGCGTGCTGCTGGCGCGGCTGCTGCTCGCCGAGCGCTACGGCGTGCGTCCCGCGTATTACGAGTGCCCGCCCGACGTCACCGAGATGCTGCTCGAGGCCGAAGCCGCCGTGGTCATCGGCGACGTGGCGCTGCGGGCGATGCACGAAGCGCCCGGGCGCGGGCTCATGGTCACCGACCTGGGCGCGCAGTGGCGAGAATGGACCGGGCTGCCGATGGTCTTCGCGGTGTGGGCCGCCCGCCGAGACTTCGCCGCCGCGCACCCCGGAATGGTCAAGGACGTTCACGACGCCTTCCTGCGTTCGGTGTCGCTGTGCCTCGACGAGCTGGACGAGGTGGCGGAGGCGGCCGCGCGCTGGGAGCCTTTCGGCGCGGCGGCGCTGGCCGGCTACTTCCGCGCCCTCGACTTCTCGCTCGGGGAACGCCAAGTCGCCGGCCTGCGCGAGTTCGCCGCCAAGGCGGCCGCCGCCGGCGAGACGCCGCCGCTGCCGCCCGAAGGGCCGACCTTCATCGACAACTGAAGCGGTAACCTCTTCGCCTGGAGTTCACGAGCGGTTCACATTCCTCCGCCGTCGAGGGAACCAGACCACCGAGGCCGTGCGTCGCAGATTCGTGGACCGAGATTGACGTTTGACAATGAACCCACCTTGGGGAGCTATGAGTTTCGACCGGAAGATCGAGCGGCGTCCGCGGACAATCGCGCTCGGGGTCGCCGCCGCGGCGTGCGTCGGAGTCGCGGCCACGGTGCTGACGACCGTCTCGGTGTACGCCGACGCCTCGGACGGCACGCCGCTTGAGACCACGCCGGTGGCCGTCGCCGACGCCGCCGACGGGGCGCGAACCGAGGTGCCGATGCGGCTGCGCGGCACGTCGGACACGGCCGGGATCGTGCTCAACGTCAGCGACTTCCGGGATCTTCCCTACAATTCGGACTACTCCAACTGCGGCGCCCCGGACGAAGAGCCCGGCGGTTTCCTCTGCGTCTGGCCGGATCTGACGATCGCCGACGGCGAGGTATACGAGGTCTCCTCGGACACGCCGATCGGGTTCACCGTCGACGAGAACACGCCCGGCCCCGTCGACGTGTGCTTCATGAACGGCGGCTGCACGTACTGGGCCGAGGCGATGGGAACCGAGGACGCCCAGTACTGGCTCGACTACATCGGCGGCGACATGACCGAGCCCGCCGAGCTGGTCCCCGGCGACGACGACCCGGCCGACGAGTGGGGCGAGCAGTCCGAGATCGAGTTCGTCACCGCCGAAAACCCCGCGGACGTCGAGGTGGCCGACACGCACGTCGACGGCGGGATGGGCGACCAGGTCGCGCTGCAGGTGAGCCCGAAGAACCTCGGACCGGCCGACTGGCTGGCCCCCACGCAGCTCGGCGAGGAGACGCTCAAAATCACGCTGCCCACCGGATTGAAGGTGGTCGACCCCGCCGGCTGCGACACCGACGGCGACCGGCGGCTGACCTGCGCGACGGACGTCGTGTGGGCGGACACGACGCCGACGCGAGAGTTCGTCGTGGAGATCGTCGACGCGATCGCGTCGCGGGACGGCGAGATCTTCTTCGACACCGCGCCGAAGGACGGCGGCTTCTACGACGTCAACCTGGATCCGAACCAGGACAACAACAAGGCCGTGATCTCGCTGGACGCGTCTTAGAC
>JBOGDN010000775.1:0-10904 GCA_050742995.1 Stackebrandtia sp.
GTGCGCGGCCGCGACCGCGCACGCCCCGGCGGCCTTGGCGTGGCGGCGATGCGCGCCGAAAACCTCACCGTCTTCGCCGCCGTCGCCGTCAACTCCTTCGGAGTCGTCGACGTAGACGGCGGCGAACTGGCCTCAATGGTCGCCCTAGCCCGCCCCAAAGGCGTCGGCGACCCGAGCCTGTTCACCAACACCGTCATCGGAGTAGTGGCCACCAACGCCCGCCTGGACAAACTCGGCTGCCTGATCGCCGCCCAGGGCGCACACGACGGCCTGGCCCGCGCCGTGGCGCCGCCGCACTCCCGAGTCGACGGCGACGCCTTCATAGCCGCCGCGACCGGCAAAGTCGAAGCAGACGTCGACGCCGTACGCCTCCTGGCAATGTCCGCGGTCGACCGCGCGATCAGATCCGCCGGCACCACAAGACCCCGCTGAGCCGCAGCCCTTAGAGATTTCGGCGTCGGGGTTTAGAGGCTTTGCCTCAATATGACAGCGCGATGCCGTTCGAATAATGGCTGGAGGCACTGCCCTCGAGAATCAGCGGGTTGCCCGAGACGTGTTCCACCAGTGCCTTTATCGCGAAGTCCCTCGTGCAGCCGTCGTCCGCGGAGACGGGTATGTCACGCAGCTTCAGATACACCTTGTCGTGATGGGTGTCGGAGGAAATGGTGAACCGTTCGTCGGCCACGTGGGGCGACCGGCAGCCCTTGCCCTCGGAGTTCAGCTGGGTGACATACAGCAGCACGTCGGCGGTGGCGGACTTCCCGTTGTTCGGCTTGCCGTAGTTGTTCGTCCACTCGACGTCCATATTGACGCCCACGGTGTCTCCCGACCCCGCGGTCCAGGTGCGGCGCAACAGGTACGCGCTGTCTCCCACGCCGACGTCGCCGCCGGTGGTGTGGCGCCATTCCTCCGCGTCCGGATAACTTACATCGTCGACGCCAATCGATCCGTTGGCCACGTCGATGCGATGGCCGTCGCCTTGAGAGGTCTTCGCGTGCCCCCACAGCGTGCAGGCGTAGCGTCCGGCGCTGGGCGGAGTGAACAGCCAGTGGACGACGACAGAGCTGGCGGAGTCGGCGGTGATGTTCCGAGTGGAGAACACCGAGTAGTACTCGGTGTCGTCGGAGGTGTCCCGGCACCGGATGCGCGCGGCCTGCAAGACGTTGAACGATTGCGGGTTGGCGGCCTTGTACCTGGCGCTGAAGAATTTCCGGTCTCCGGCGTCGAAGGTCAGCGTACCCAGCGACACCAGCGGGACGTATTCGCCGTCGGTCGTGATCCGGGTGTTCAGCAGCTCGTCGGACTCCGATCTGGTGTCCGCCTCAGCCGTCCGCACCATGAACACCGAGGCCACGGCAACCGCCAGCAGCAGCACGACCAGCCGTACCTTGTTCGTCCTACGCATGTCAGATGCTTCCTCAATCGAACCGTCAAGTCGCATCGGAACCTACGGCTCACATCTCCAATCGGGCCATAGAAAGCCCTGCCGCCGACAGCCGCTTAACCTCCCATGAAATTCATTTGACACACCTAGCCCATCCAAAGTGAAATGGTCCAAAATGCTATTGGGTGGTCTGCCCCCGGATGACGTACTCGACGCTAGACGCGCGAGCGTGAACCGTCCAATACCTGTCGCCATAGCCGTCGGCTATGCCGCCGCGACGACGAGGGCGTCGACGAGACTGTGGACGCATTCGCGGCGATCGTCGCTTCGCCAGGCCACCGCCAGCGAGCTCGGAGAAAGGTCGACCACCGGACGCGCCACGACGCCGGGCCGCCGATAAATCTCGGCGTTGCCCGCGGCGAGCAGGACGATCCCGCTGCCCTCTTCGATCGCGGAGAAGGTCTCGTCGGAGTTGTAGACGGTCGCGCTGACGCGCGCCGGCCGCCCGTCTCGCTCGGCCACGGCGAGCCAGAAATCCCGCAACGCGCCGGCGCTTTCCGGCAGCGCCAGGAAAGGCTCGTCAAGCAGATCGGCAAAGGCTATCTCGTCGCGGCCGGCCAAGCGGTGGTCCTCGCGCAGCGCCACCCAGCGCGACTCGGTCGCCAGCACCTTCGTGCTGACGCCGTTCTCCGCCGGAAGCGGCAGCCACGCCAACGCGACGTCGACGTCGCCGTCGGCCAGCCCCGCCGTGGCGTCCTCCCAGTTGACCTGGCGCACGCGGATGCGCCAGGTGTCGGCGCAACGCTTGGAAAACGCCGCCCGGGCAGACCGCATCAAACCACGTCCCGCACTTGTGGACAATCCGACGGTCAGGGTTCCCGAGACCTCGGCGGCCGCCTCGGCCACCGCTTTCTGCGTCTCGTCCCAGAACGCGAGCAGCTCGCGAGTCCGCTCGAGCAGGACTCGACCCCCAGGCGTGAGCTCGACCGCGCCGGCGCGGTCGAGGAGCCGCACCCGCAGCGTCTTCTCAAGCTGGCGAATCTGCTTGCTCAACGCCGGCTGCGAAATGTACAGGCGCTCGGCGGCGCGAGTGAAGCTGAGCTCTTCGGCCACGGCGACGAAGTAGCGGAGGTCACGCAGGTGGGAGTCCATGTTTTGTCGGGTACCACATCACTCGCCGCCGACACGTGGCGACGGCGCGAGGGCGGCGACGCAACAGTCCCGGCATGACCGTCGCGCCGCCGCGTCCTTCGTGCCGCCGCGGCCGGCGCAGCTATGCGAAGGCCGCCGAGCAAGCCAAGGAGAACGGGCGCAATGGACAGAATCGGACGGCGGAACGCACTGAGCCAGGGTCGAGCATGAATGCGTCCTTTCTGGGGGCACTCGGCGCCAGACGCCGCCGGGCATGCGGCGCGATGGGTCCGCTGGCAACGCATCGAAGGTAAAAATATCAGGAATGTGAATTTTTGTGAAGTGTGACCGCTTCACGCGGATCGTCCCCCCGCGCGCGGTTAGGGGGAAAGAAACGAGAAGGCGGGAGGTCAGCTCCGGCCGAGCTCGGCCAGCTCCTCGGGCGTGTACGCGCGAAGAACGCAGAACTCGTTGCCCTCGGGGTCGGCCAGCACGACCCACGAAGAGTCGCCTTGGCCGAGGTCGACTCTTGTCGCGCCAAGCGCCTCGGCCCTGGCCACCTCGGCGTCCTGGTCGTCGGGCCGAAGATCGAGATGCAGCCGGTTTTTCGCGGCCTTGCCCTCGGGAACCTTCAAAAACAAGATGTCGGGTGCGACGCCGTCTTGCGGACTTCCCTCCGGCGGCTCGAGCACCGTCTCGTCGTCGGTTTCGATCGTCACGCGCCAGCCGATGAGCCGCGCCCACCAGGCGGCGAGGGATCGGGGGTCTTCGCAGTCGACGCTCACGCATTGCCATCCAAGTGCCATCGGGCCACGGTATAGCCGAACGCGCGCGGCGTCGCGCGAATTTACGACGCGATCGTCCCCGCGTGCGAGCGCTCGCACGCGGGGACGGCAGACGATCAGTAAGACCGGCTCAGGATCGCGGTCAGGTCGGGCTCGTCTTCGGACGTGGGCACCGAACCGTCGGCGCGCTGCAGGCATCGCACCGTGACGGCCTGCTCGGCCGCCTTGGCCTCGCCCTCGACGCCGCACTTCGACCACGGCATGCGCGCGAAGCCGGTCGCGGCCACCGCGATCGCCTCGTCGAGCGTGGAGACGTCGGCGGTGTTCTCCTGGCGGCGACGCAGCGCTTCCTCGTACAGCGCCTGCTGGTCGGCGTCCAGAGCCTGGGCGACCGCCTCGGGGACCGCGTCGAGCGACACCGGCGTCTTGGAGCCGTCGATGCGACGCACCACCACCGCTTTGCCGTCGGCCAAGTCGCGAGGGCCGACCTCGATGCGCACCGGGTAGCCCTTGAGCTCGGCGTCGACCGCGCGACGGCCGAACGGGACGTCGACGCGTCCGTCGAGCTTGGCGCGCACGCCCGCGCCCCTAAGCGCGTCGTGCAGCTTGCCCGCGGCCTCGGTCACCCCGTCGCCGTCCTTGACGGCGATGACGTACGCCTGCACCGGCGCCAGCCGCGGGGGCACGCGCAGTCCGCTGTCGTCGCCGTGGCCCATGATGAGCGCGCCCACCATCCGCGTGGACACGCCCCACGAGGAGGTCCACGCGTGGTGCTGCGCGCCGTCGGCGCCCAGGTACTGGATCTCGAACGCCTTGGCGAAGTTCTGACCCAGCTCGTGCGAGGTGCCCGCCTGCAGGGCCTTGCCGTCGCGCATCATGGCTTCGCAGGTGTAGGTGTTGATCGCTCCGGCGAAGCGCTCGGCGACGGTCTTCAAACCGGTGAGGACCGGCAGCGCCAGCGTGTTGACCATGAAGTCTTCGTAGACCTCGTGCAGGATGCGCAGCGCGAAGTCGTGCGCGTCTTCGCGCGTGGCGTGGGCGGTGTGCCCCTCCTGCCACAGGAACTCCGACGAGCGCAGGAACAGCCGGGTGCGCATCTCGTAGCGCATCACGTTGCACCACTGGTTGAGCAGCAGCGGCAGGTCGCGATACGACTGCACCCACTTGGACATGTACTCGCCGATGACGGTCTCGGAGGTGGGTCGCACCACCACCGGCTCGTCGAGCTCCTTGCCGCCGGCGTGGGTGACCGTCCAGCACTCCGGGGCGAAGCCCTCCACGTGCTGCGCCTCGCGGCTGAGGTAGCTCTGCGGAATCAGCAGCGGGAACGAGGCGTTCTCGACGCCGACGTCCTTGATCCGGCCGTCCATCTCGGAGACCATGCGCTCCCACAGCGCGAACCCCGTCGGTCGGATCACCTGCTGACCTTTGACCGGTCCGTGCTCGGCCAGCTCGGCCTTTGCCACGACGTCTTGATACCAGCGGGGAAAATCCTCGTTTTGAGGTGTGAGTACTCGCGCCATGACCGTCGATCCTAGTCTGACGTGATCGGGCGTTTCCAGCGAGTTTCTCCCCGCGGCGTCCGTTACATGTCGCCGTAGTCGTTGTAGTAGAAGTCGGCCCAGCCGAGAGCGAACGACAGGATGAGCAGCACTATCGCCAGCACGATGCCGGCGCCGCCCATGATCATTCCGGCCATAGCCATGCCCTTGTTGGTGGCCTCGCCCCGCTTGGCCTTGGCCATTCCGAGGCCGCCGAAGATCATCGCCAGCACGCCCGTGGGGACGGCGGTGAACAGGCCGCAGCATGGCATCAGCGCTATCGAGACGATGCCCAGCACCAGCGCGGCGATGCCCATGCCGTTTTGGGGCTGCGGCGGCGGAGGCTGTCCGTAGCCCGGCTGCTGGGTGTACGGCGGCACGGCGTAGTCGGCGCCGGGCGGGCCGGTCACGGGCTGCTGCGGCGAGGGGTACTGCTGGGCGCCGTATCCGCCGGGCTGCGGGTACTGGCCGGGCTGCTGGGGGTACCCCCCTTGCTGCGGGTATCCCCCCTGCTGCGGGTCGAACGCCGGCGGAGCGCTGTATGGGTCGTACGGCTGGTACGGATTAGGATCCTGCTGCGTCACGGCACAGATGGTACGCGGAGACGGCCATCACCGCTTGTCGACAGCTCCGTCGCGCTAATTGCCGACGGTGTTCACCACGGCCATGACGGTGAACAACAGCGCCAAAGCGATGGTGACACCCGTGGCGACCCAACCCAGGATGTAGCCGATCAGGGCCAACGGACGATTGCCGGCTTCGCCGCGCGCCACCCTGTTCAAAGCGATCTTGCCGCAGATGACCGCC
Organism: Stackebrandtia sp.; assembly: GCA_050742995.1. Classification (GTDB taxonomy): domain Bacteria; phylum Actinomycetota; class Actinomycetes; order Mycobacteriales; family Micromonosporaceae; genus Stackebrandtia. The sequence continues at coordinate 5,649 of JBOGDN010000775.1, forward strand.
GGGATTCCCAGCGGAATGCAGCCCCCGGCTATGGCGAGGATCCCGAGTATCAGCGCGGCCTTGCCCATGCGGTCGTCGACGGGCGGGGGCGGCTGGGGAAACCCGGCCGCCTGGCCGTAGGCCGGGACCGTGTAGCCGTCCGGCGGGTGCGGCCGCGTCGGCTGCTCGTCCGCGCCGGGCGGACCTGTCTGCGGATTAGCCGCGGAAGGGTCGTGCGGCTGCCGCTGGGGATCGTAGGTCACGGGTAGACACGTTATCTTCTCGTCTTAGACGCCGTCGCCGACGCGGCCGTTTCCGCGTGAAATCGGGACCGGCCAAACCGCGGGAAACCGATCCGGGGTTCGGGCGCGTCCAATGACATAATCGGTTGTCAATTCGTCATGTTGGGGGCGCTGCGCGTGCAAAGCGGACAGACGCTTGGGGGCCGCTATCGGCTCGACTCGCGAGTCGGCACCGGCGGCATGGGCGAGGTCTGGCGCGGCACGGACACCTCGCTCGATCGCACCGTCGCCGTCAAGGTGATGCACCCGGGCCTTTCCGACGACGAGACGTTTCGGCGTCGCTTCCAGGGCGAAGCCCACGCGATCGCCGCGCTGCAGGCGCCCGGCGTCGTCAACATCTACGACTACGGCGAAGAACTCGACGGCGACAGCGCGGTTTCCTACCTGGTCATGGAGTTCGTGGACGGCCGGGCGCTTTCGGCGATCTTGAAAGAGCGCGGCACGCTCGGCTGGGAAGAGACCTTCGACGTCCTCGCCGAGGCGGCCGACGCGCTGCACGCCGCCCACCAGGCCGGAATCGTGCATCGGGACGTCAAGCCCGGCAACATCCTCGTCGACTCCGAGCAGCGCGGCGTCAAGATCGTCGACTTCGGCATCGCGCGCACCGCCGGCGGCGTCGGGCTCACCCAAAGCGGAGCGGTCATGGGGACCGCCGAATACGTCTCGCCAGAGCAGCTCAGCGGCCAGGAGCCCACCGGCGCCTCCGACGTCTACTCGCTGGGAGTCGTGGCGTACGAGTGCCTCTCCGGCCGCAGGCCGTTCGACTCCGACACCCCGGCCACGGTGATCGCCGGGCATCTGCACTCCGCGCCTCCCCCGCTGTCGGAGGACGTGCCGCCAGCGGTCGCGGCGATCGTCATGCGGGCGCTGGAAAAGGACCCGGCGCAGCGTTGGCAGACCGCGCAGAGCTTCGCCGAAGCGTGCAGGTCCCGCCGCGGCCCCGACTCCGGCACGACTCCGTCCGCCGGCATCGTCGTGCCCGTCGACGGTTCCGCCGTCACGGAGGCGCTTTCCGTCCCCGCCGCACCGCCGCGCAAGAACGGCAGGCTGCGCACGGCGCTGGTGGTCTTGGTGACCCTGGCGCTCGGCCTGGTCGGCGGCGTCGTGCTGGCGGGCAAGCCCTGGGAGTCCCCCGAAGCGTCCGCGCCCCCGACGGCGGACGACAGCACGTCCCCGACTCCCTCGGAGTCGGTCGAGGAGAGCGAGGAGGATCCCGTCCCGCAAGACGAGGCCGACGACCCCGTTCCGGACGACCCGCCGAGCTCCGACGACCTGCCGGAGTTCGGCGTGGTTCCCGACGTGACCGGGAGGCCAGAGGCTGACGCCAGGTCGATGCTGGAGCAGGCTGGATTCGCGAACATATCCGTCAACTACTGGGGCGACGAGTCGGGGTGGACGTGTCCGGTCGACCGGCAGGATCCGGTCCCGCAGACCGAACACCAGCTTGACCAGCCCGTGGCGATCTGGGCGGAAGTGGTCGCGGACGGACAAAGCGACGACGACTGCGGCAAAGACGGAGATCCCGGCGGCGGAGGGCAAAGAGCCCTGGGGTTGTCTGCTGAGATCCCCCTGAGATCGGCTTGACGGCCGCCCTCGCGTGTCCGACCGTTCGTTCCGCGAGGTTACGATTTCAGCGATGCTGACGCATGAGGCGACACCCCTTACTTCCGCCGACGTGGCCGAACGCCATGCGCGCGGGGAGGTCAACCACGCGCCTCGGCGCACCAGCCGTCCGCTTTCGGCGATTCTGCGGGGAAACTTCTTCACGCTTTTCAACGTCGTCATCGGCGTGCTATGCGTGATCGCGGTGACCTTCGGCGGCCCGAAGCAGGGCCTGTTCGGGCTGGTCATCGTGGCCAACGCCGCGATCGGCACGATTCAAGAGCTGCGCGCCAAGCGCACGCTCGACAAGCTGGCGCTCATCGGGCAGGTCAAGGTGACGGCGCGTCGCGACGGCGTGGACGTCCAGATGCCGCCCGAGGAGCTCGTCAAGGACGACCTGGTGGTGCTCGCGCCCGGCGACAAGATCGTCGTCGACGGCCCGGTGGTCGCCTCCGACGGCCTGGAGATCGACGAGTCCCTGCTGACCGGCGAGGCCGACCCGGTGGCCAAGGCGCCCGGCGACGTCGTCCACTCGGGAAGTTTTGTCGTGGCCGGCGGCGGCAGCTTCGTCGCCGAGAAGGTCGGCGCCGAGTCGTACGCCGCACAGCTGGTCGAGGAGGCCAGCCGGTTCTCGCTGGCCCATTCGCAGCTGCGCGACGGCGTCAACCGGTTCATCAAGATCATCACCTGGCTGATCGCTCCGGTGGCGCTGCTGCTCATCCTCAGCCAGCTCACCGGCGAAACCGGGTTCGCCGAGGCGGTCGTGAAGACCGTGGCCGGGATCGTGCCGATGATTCCCGAAGGGCTGGTGCTTTTGACGTCCATCGCCTTCGCCGTGGGCGTGATCCGGCTGGGGCAGCGCCAATGCCTGGTCCAGGAGCTGCCGGCCATCGAAGGCCTGGCCCGCGTCGACGTGCTGTGCCTCGACAAGACCGGCACCCTCACCGAAAGCGGCATGGACCTCGTCGAGATCCGTCCGCTGCGCGACGACCTGCCCGTCGAGGCGGCCCTTGCCGCGCTGGCGGCGGTCGACACCAGCCCCAACCCGACGATGCAGGCCGTCGCCGAGCACTGCGGCCCCTCCCTCGACCGCTGGACGTCGCAGTCGGCGATGCCGTTCTCCTCGGCGCGCAAGTGGAGCGGCGCGACGTTCGACGGCCACGGCGCCTGGCTGCTCGGCGCGCCCGACGTGCTGCTGCCCTCCGGAGACGCGCACCGCGCCGTCGCCGACGAACTGGCCGGCGACGGGCTGCGGGTGCTCGCGCTCGTCACCGCCGACCGCGCCGACGTCGTCGACGGTCCCGTCGGCGCGAGGGCGGCCGCCCTCGTCATGCTGCGCCAGCGAATTCGGCCCAGCGCCGCCAAGACGCTTGAGTACTTCGCCGAGCAGGGGGTGGCCGTCAAGGTCATCTCCGGCGACAACCCCGCCGCGGTCGGCGCGGTGGCCGCCGCGCTCCACCTCCCCGGCGCCGAACACCCCGTCGACGCCCGCACTCTGCCCGCCGACGGGCCGGAGCTGGCCGACGCCATGGAGAACAACTCGGTGTTCGGGCGAGTTTCGCCGCGGCAGAAGCGCCATTTCGTGCACGCGCTTCAGTCGCGCGGGCACACCGTGGCCATGACCGGCGACGGCGTCAACGACGTCCTCGCGCTCAAAGACGCCGATCTCGGCGTGGCCATGGGGTCTGGTTCGCCGGCCACGCGCAGCGTCGCCAAGGTCGTGCTGCTCGACGACGAGTTCGCGTCCATGCCGCACGTGGTGGCCGAGGGCCGCCGCGTGCTCGGCAACATCGAGCGCGTCTCGAATCTGTTCTTGACCAAGACCGTTTACTCGATCGCGCTGGCGCTTTCGATCGGAGTGACCGCGCTCGGCTCGCGCTTTTTCGGCACCGGGACGTTGAGCTACCCGTTCGTGCCGGTGAACATCACGTTGATCGGCTCGCTGACGATCGGCATCCCCGCGTTCTTCCTGGCGCTCGCGCCCACGTTCGACCGCGCCCGCAGCGGGTTCGTGGCGCGAGTGCTGCGCTTCGCCGTGCCGGCGGGGCTGGTGGCCGCCACGGCGACGCTCACGGCGTATTTGCTTGCCAAGGCCGATCCCGCGTCGACGCTGGCGCAAAGTCAGGCCACGGCGGCGATCACGTTGTTCACGGTGGCGGTGGCGGCGCTTGCCTTGGTGGCCAGGCCGTACACCTGGTGGCGGCTCGGCCTGGTCTGCGTCATGGGGTCGTTCTTCGGCCTGGCGCTGGTGTTGCGGCCGCTGCGGGAGTTCTTCGAACTGGGCTTCGGCCACCCGTCGAACACCTTTGTGGGCATTGGGCTTGCCGCCGCCGGCATAGTCGCGCTGATCGTATTCCTTAAGGCGGACAACTGGATGGGGTCGTCGGGGTCGACTGTTAAGTTACCGGCATGACCCCAGAGGAGATATACCGCGAGACGCGAGGGCGGCTGATCGCTCTCGCCTCCGAATTGGACGATACGTCCATGAAGACCCCGGCGCCGGCGCTTCCGGGCTGGACCGTGCGCGACACGTATGGACACCTGGCCGGCGTGTGCGCGGACATGCTCGACGGGGAGGTGGAAGGAGTGGCGACTCCGGTGTGGACTCAGTCTCAGGTCGGCTCCCGAGCGCGCTACCTGCTTTCCGAAGTGTGCGAGGAATGGAACCGCCGCGGCGCCGACTTGGACGCGCTGCTGTCCGATCCGGCGAATCACAAGTTTCCGCTGACGCTGACGCCCGTCGACGCCTGGCACCACGAGCAGGACATCCGCGCCGCCCTCGGCCGGCCGGTCGACCGCGACGGCGAAGCGTGCCGCTGGATCGCCGACTCCACGATCGGCTCGCTGTCCCGGAGGTGGCCCGCCGACGTTCCAAGCGTGCGACTCGTCGCCGACGACGGCGTCGCCTGGACGATGGGAGACGCCGAGCCCGCGGCGTCGGTGCGCGGCTCGCACTACGAGCTGGCGCGCGTCGTCATCGGCCGCCGCAGCCGCGACCAGATCCTGGCCATGGACTGGACCGGCGACCCCGAGCCCTGCCTTGACCACATGCACGCCTTCGACCTGCCCAAGCAAGATCTGCTCGAATAGTCCGCGAGCTTTCGCTATAGAGGACCTGCCCCGCCCCATCCGGGGGCAGACCGCCCAAGCAACACCATCATGGTCGCCGGCGCCGGCGAAGTCCGTCAAATGGTTATCGCTCGATGCACGCGGCTGTCCGACCCGCGAGGCAAGATCGTCCCTATGACCAGCGACGCTCTCGCCGCGTTCAGCGCGCCCACCCAGGCGTGGTTCGCCGAGGAATTCGACGCGCCCACTCCCGCGCAGGCCGGCGCGTGGACGGCCGTGGCCGGCGGCGACAACACCCTGGTGG
>JBOGDN010000776.1:0-9881 GCA_050742995.1 Stackebrandtia sp.
CACACCTTGACGCCGATACGTCCGAACGTCGTGCGCGCTTCGTAGAAGCCGTAGTCGATGTTGGCGCGCAGGGTGTGCAGCGGCACCTGGCCTTCCAGGTAGAACTCGGAGCGCGACATCTCCGCGCCGCCGAGCCGGCCGCTGCAGGCCACCTTGATGCCCTTGACCGTGGGGTTGCGCATGGCCGACTGGATCGACTTGCGCATGGCCCGACGGAAGTTGACCCGGCTGGCCAGCTGCTCGGCGATGCCCTGGGCGACCAGCTGCGCGTTCGACTCGGGGTTCTTGACCTCGATGATGTTGAACTGCACCTGCTTGCCGGTGAGCTTCTCCAGCTTGCCGCGCAGCCGCTCGGCCTCGGCGCCCTTGCGTCCGATCACGATGCCCGGGCGGGCGGTGTGAATGTCGACGCGGACCCGGTCGCGGGTGCGCTCGATGTCGACCTCGGCGATGCCGGCGCGCTCCATGCCCTGCGACATGAGCTTGCGGATCTTGACGTCCTCGCCCACGTAGTCGGCGTAAGCCTTGTCGGCGTACCAGCGCGACGTCCAGCCGGTGCTGATACCGAGCCGGTACCCGTGTGGGTGAATCTTTTGACCCATTACTCGGTCTCCTTCTCGGCGGTCTCGTCGCTCTTGGCGTCGGTCGCGGCCGCAGCGTCGGCCTTGGGGGCGTTGCTTCGCTTGGGCCGACGCACGGCGGGCGTGCTGATGCGGTCCTCGTCCGGCTGCACCGACTCCAGCACCACGGTGATGTGGCTGGTGCGCTTGCGGATGCGGTAAGCGCGTCCGTGCGCCCGCGGCCGGTAGCGCTTCATCGTCGGGCCCTCGTCGACGTACGCCTCGGAGACAAGCAGCGACTCGCGGTCGAGGCTCTCGTTGTTCTCCGCGTTGGCGATCGCCGAGGCGACCACCTTGTACACCGGCTCGCTTGCCGCCTGCGGGGCGAACTCGAGCGTCGTCAGGGCCTCGTCCGCGGGCAGGCCGCGGATGAGATTGACTACGCGGCGCGCTTTCATCGGTGAAACGCGCACGTACCGCGCCGACGCCCGCGCACCCGGGGCCGCCACGGCCTCGTTGCTTGCCATCGTGTGTCCTTTCGGATGGTCCCCGCGCACAAGGCGCGGGGGGCGCGGCTTAACGCCGGCGGCTCTTACGGTCGTCCTTGTCGTGGCTGCGGAAGGTCCGCGTCAGCGCGAACTCTCCGAGCTTGTGGCCGACCATGTTCTCGGAGATGAAGACGGGCACGTGCTTGCGACCGTCGTGAACGGCGATCGTCAGGCCGATCATCTCCGGGGTGATGGTCGAGCGCCGCGACCACGTCTTGATGACGTTGCGGCTCTTGGTCTCCACCGCGGTCTCCACCTTTTTCATCAGGTGGTCGTCCACGAAGGGGCCCTTTTTCAAACTGCGTGGCATGTCGAATTACCTCTCCAGCCTCAGCGCTTACGGTTTGCGTAACGGCGCCGGACGATGAGCCGGTCGCTCGACTTGCCCTTGGTCCGCGTGCGTCCCTCGGGCTTGCCCTGGGGGTTCACCGGGTGACGGCCGCCGGAGGACTTGCCCTCGCCGCCGCCGTGCGGGTGATCCACCGGGTTCATGACAACGCCGCGCACCTGGGGACGACGTCCCTTCCAGCGCATGCGGCCGGCCTTGCCCCAGTTGATGTTCGACTGCTCGGCGTTGCCGACCTCGCCGACGGTCGCGCGGCAGCGCGTCTCGACAAGCCGGATCTCGCCGGAGGGCATGCGCAGGTGGGCGTACTTGCCTTCCCTGGCAAGCAGCTGGATGCCGGAGCCGGCCGAGCGGGCCAGCTTGGCGCCGCCGCCGGGACGCAGCTCCACGGCGTGCACCACGGTGCCCACCGGGATGTTGCGCAGCGGCAGGCAGTTGCCCGGCTTGATGTCGGCCCGGGGGCCGTTCTCCACCGTCGCGCCCTGCTGCAGGTCCTTGGGGCAGAGGATGTAGCGCTTCTCGCCGTCGGCGTAGTGCAGCAGCGCGATTCGCGAGGTCCGGTTGGGGTCGTACTCGATGTGAGCGACCTTGGCCGGCACGCCGTCCTTGTCGTGGCGACGGAAGTCGACCATGCGGTAGGCGCGCTTGTGCCCCCCGCCGCGGTGCCGCGTGGTGATCTTGCCTCGCGAGTTGCGGCCGCCGGTCTTGCCCAGCGGACGCAGCAGCGACTTCTCCGGCGTGTCGCGGGTGACTTCGGCGAAGTCGGCGACGCTCGACCCGCGACGACCCGGGGTCGTCGGCTTGTGTTTGCGGATAGCCATTTGTTCCTTACTCCACGTCTGGCGGTCTTAGGAGACCGAGCCGCCGAAGATCTCGCTCAGCCGGGACGCGTCGCCGTTCACCGTCACGATCGCGTGCTTGACGTCCTTGCGCTTGCCCCACCCCGTACGGGTGCGGCGGCGCTTGCCGGCGCGGTTCAGCGTGTTGACGCTGACCACGTCGACCCCGAAGATCTCTTCGACGGCGAGCTTGATGTGCGACTTGTTCGCCGAAGTGTCGACCTCGAATGTGTACTTGTTCAGCTCGAGAAGGCTGTAGCTCTTCTCCGAGATCACCGGCTTGAGAATTACGTCGCGCGGGTCCGGGATCGAGACCTTGCTCATGCCGCGGCCTCCTCTTTCTCTTTGTCCTCGGCCTTCTCGCCCGTGCCGAGCTTCGCCTCGACGAACGACTCGTACGCGTCCTTGGTGAAGACCAGGGCGTCGTTGACGAGCACGTCGTAGGTGTTCAGCTGGTCGGGGTGCAGCAGGTGCACGTCCGGGTCGTTGCGAAGGCTGCGCCAGTTCACGTCGTCGCCGCGCTCCAGCACGACGAGGACGCGCTTGGCCTCGACGGTCTTGCGCAGCGCGGCCACCGCGTCTTTGTGCTTCGGCGTCTCGTCGGCGACGAAGCCGGTCTTGACGAAGACGCGCTCGTTGGCGGCCCGGTCGGAGAGGGCGCTGCGCAGGGCGGCGGCCTTCATCTTCTTCGGGGTCCGCTGCGAGTAGTCGCGCGGAGTCGGGCCGTGCACCACGCCGCCGCCGGCGAACTGGGGCGCGCGGGTCGAGCCCTGACGGGCGCGGCCGGTGCCCTTCTGCCGGTAGGGCTTCTTGCCGCCGCCGGCGACCTGACCGCGGGTCTTGGTCGCGTGGGTGCCCTGTCGCGCGGCTGCCAGCTGCGCGTTGACCACCTGGTGCATCAGCGAGATGTTCACCTTGGCGGCGAAGAGCTCGTCGGGCAGCGTGACGGAACCGGCCTTCTTGCCGGCGGAGTCGGTAACGGTCAGCTTGAGGCTCACTTCACACCACCTTTGGCAACGGACGCCTTGGCCGCGTCGCGCACCAGCAGCAGGCCGCCGGTCGGACCGGGCAGCGCGCCCTTGATGAGCAGCAGATTGTTTTCGGCGTCCACCGCGTGCACCGTCAGGTTCTGCACGGTGTGCCGCGCGCCGCCCATCCGGCCCGCCATCTTCATACCTTTGAAGACTCGGGCGGGGGTGGCGCAGCCGCCGATCGATCCGGGAGAGCGGTGCTTGCGCTGCACGCCGTGCCCGGCGCCGAGGCCGTGGAAGCCGTGTCGCTTCATGACTCCGGCGTAACCCTTGCCCTTGGTCTTGCCGGTCACGTCGACCGGCTGGCCGGGGGCGAAGCGGTCGACGGTGATCTCGTCGCCGGAGGTGTATTCGCTCGCGTCGCTGGTGCGCAGCTCGACGACGTGACGCCGCGGCGCGACGTCGGCCTTGGAGAAGTGGCCGCTCAGCGGTTTGGTGACCTTGTGCGGGTCGATCTGGCCGAAAGCGAGCTGCACCGCGGAGTATCCGTCGGCGTCGGGTGTGCGGACCTGCGTGACGACGCAAGGTCCGGCCTGCACCACGGTGACCGGGACGACGCGGTTGTCTTCGTCCCACACCTGGGTCATGCCGAGCTTGGTGCCCAGGATCCCGTTGACTTGCCTGTCCATTTCGTCGTGTCCCTACAGCTTGATCTCGATGTCGACACCGGCCGGCAGGTCGAGCCGCATGAGCGAGTCCACCGTTTTGGGCGTCGGGTCGAGGATGTCGATGAGGCGCTTGTGCGTGCGCATCTCGAAGTGCTCGCGTGAGTCCTTGTACTTGTGGGGCGACCGGATCACGCAGAAACGGTTGAGTTCTGTCGGCAGCGGCACGGGCCCCGCGATGTTGGCGCCGGTACGGGTAACCGTCTCGACGATCTTGCGGGCCGAGGAGTCCACGACCTCGTGGTCGTAGGCCTTGAGCCGAATGCGGATCTTCTGTCCCGCCATGTTTCCCTTACTCTCATCCCACTGAATGCCGGGCGCTGCTTCCGCGCCCCGCTGTCGGGCGTGTCGCGATCTTTGGCCATATTCATCCCCCGACACGACGGAGGTTGGTGTGGCGTCGAATCGCCGAGGGCCCGCACCGTCGTCGACGGTCCGGGCGCGGGCGGGGGCGGCCCGCTGCGTGTCCGACAAAGGACACCGCCTGTAACAGGCGGAGCCTGCGACAGGCACACAGCGGGGCCGGCCCCCACGTACGCAACCTGTTCATTGTGCCAGACCCCCCGTCGCCGCCCCAAGCCGGGGCGGGACGGATGCGGGTCCGGCGCGTGAACCTCGTTACCGGTGGTGTCGCTACTTCAGGACCTTGGTGACCCGGCCGGAGCCGACGGTCCGGCCGCCTTCGCGGATGGCGAAGAGCAGGCCCTCGTCCATGGCCACCGGCTGGATCAGCTCCACGTTCATCGTGGTGTTGTCGCCGGGCATGACCATCTCCGTGCCCTCGGGGAGGGTCACGACGCCGGTCACGTCGGTGGTCCGGAAGTAGAACTGCGGACGGTAGTTGTTGAAGAACGGCGTGTGCCGTCCGCCCTCGTCCTTCGAAAGGACGTAGACCTGACCCTCGAACTCGGTGTGCGGGGTCGTGGTGCCCGGCTTGATGACGACCATGCCGCGCTCGACCTCGTCGCGCTTGGTGCCGCGCAGCAGCAGGCCGACGTTCTCCCCCGCACGCGCGTCGTCGAGGGTCTTGCGGAACATCTCGATCGCGGTGACCTTGGTGGAGATGCCCTTCTCGCGGATGCCGACGATGTCGACCTCCTCGTTGGGCAGCAGCACGCCGCGCTCGACACGACCGGTGACCACGGTGCCGCGGCCGGTGATCGTGAAGACGTCCTCGACCGGCATCAGGAACGGCTTGTCGGTGGCGCGCTCCGGCTCCGGGATCGACTCGTCGACGGCCTTCATCAGGTCCGCGACCGCGTCGCCCCAGGATTCGTCGCCCTCGAGGGCCTTCAGCGCCGAGACCTTGACGACCGGAAGGTCGTCGCCGGGGAACTCGTTGGCGCTGAGCAGCTCGCGGACTTCCATCTCGACGAGCTCGAGGATTTCCTCGTCCTCGACCATGTCGGCCTTGTTCAGGGCCACCACGATGTAAGGCACGCCCACCTGACGCGCGAGCAGCACGTGCTCGCGGGTCTGCGGCATCGGGCCGTCCGCGGCCGAGACGACGAGAATCGCCCCGTCCATCTGAGCCGCGCCGGTGATCATGTTCTTGATGTAGTCGGCGTGGCCCGGGCAGTCTACGTGCGCGTAGTGCCGCGTGTCCGTCTGGTACTCCACGTGCGAGATGGAGATCGTGATGCCGCGCTGCTTTTCCTCAGGCGCGTTGTCGATCTCGTCAAACGGCGTGTACGGGTTCAGTTCAGGGAACTTGTCGTGCAGGACCTTGGTGATGGCCGCCGTCAGCGTCGTCTTTCCGTGGTCAATGTGACCGATGGTGCCGATGTTGACGTGCGGCTTAGTCCGCTCGAACTTCGCCTTCGCCACTGTTCGTCCTCCTGTGGACTGTTGGTTCGTACGTCGATTTCCTAGGTACAGACCCTTTGGGCTCGAAAGCCCAAAAAGGCTGCGGGTATGCGTTGTCCGGCTTGCTTGCGATTACTCGCCCGTCGCCTTGGCGATGATCTCCTTGGCGACGTTGGCGGGCACTTCCGCGTACGAGTCGAACTGCATGGAATAGCTCGCCCGGCCCTGGGTCTTCGACCGCAGGTCGCCGACGTAGCCGAACATTTCACTCAGCGGCACCAGGGCCTGGACGGTGCGGGCAGTGCCCCGCTCCCCCATCTCCTGAACCGTGCCGCGTCGCGAGTTGATGTCGCCGATGACATCACCCATGGAATCCTCCGGGGTGGTGACTTCGACGGACATCATCGGTTCGAGGAGAGTGGGACCGGCCCGGCGGGCCGCTTCCTTCATCACCATCGAACCTGCGATCTTGAAGGCCATCTCCGAAGAGTCGACCTCGTGGTACTGGCCGTCGGCCAGTTCCAGCTTCACGCCGACCAGCGGGTAGCCGGCCTGAACGCCGTACTGCATGGCGTCCTGCGCGCCGGCGTCCACCGAAGGGATGTACTCCTTCGGGATGCGGCCGCCGGTGATCTTGTTGACGAACTCGTACGTCGGAGCGTCGTTGCCAAGCGGCAGCGGCTCGACGTTGACGATGACCCGCGCGAACTGACCGGAGCCGCCGGTCTGCTTCTTGTGCAGGTACTCGACCTTCTCGACGCGCTTGGTGATCGTCTCGCGGTACGACACCTGCGGCTTGCCGATGTTGGCCTCGACGTTGAATTCGCGCTTCATCCTGTCGACCAGGATGTCCAGGTGCAGCTCGCCCATGCCGGAGATGACCGTCTGGGCGGTGTCCTCGTCGGTGCGCACCCGGAAGGTCGGGTCCTCCTCGGCGAGCCGCTGGATCGCGGTCGACAGCTTGTCCTGGTCGGCCTTGCTCTTCGGCTCGATCGCCATGGAGATGACCGGCTCCGGGAAGATCATCGACTCCAGGATCACCGGGGTGTTCGGGTCGCAAAGCGTGTCCCCGGTGGTGGTCTGCTTCAGACCCTGGACGGCGATGATGTCGCCCGCCTTCGCCGACTCGCGCTCCTCGCGCTTGTTGGCGTGCATCTGGTAGATCTTGCCGACGCGTTCCTTGCGGTCCTTGGTGGAGTTGATCACCTGCGTGCCCGCGTCGATGCGGCCGGAGTAGATCCGGGCGTAGGTGAGCTTGCCGAGGTGCTTGTCGGTCTGGATCTTGAACGCCAGCGCCGCGAAGGGCTCGTCGACGTCGGCTTCGCGCTTGTCGGGCGTCTCGCCGTCCATCTTGACGCCCTCGATCGCCGGAACGTCCAGCGGCGAGGGCATGTAGTCGACGACCGCGTCGAGCAGGGGCTGCACGCCCTTGTTCTTGAACGCGGTGCCGCACAGCACCGGGTTGATCTTGTTGGCGATCGTGGCGGCGCGGATGGCGGCCTTGATCTCGGCGACGGACAGCTCTTCGCCTTCGAGGTACTTCTCGGCGATGTGGTCGTCGACGTCGGACAGCGTCTCGATGAGCTTCTCGCGGTACTCGGCGGCCTGCTCGGCCAGCTCCGCGGGGATCTCCTCGGTCGCGTACTCCTCGCCGAGCGCGGTCTCGCCGCGCCAGACCTTGGCGTTCATGTCGACAAGGTCGACGACGCCGATGAAGTCGGCCTCGTTGCCGATGGGCAGCTGGAGCACGGCGACGTTGGCGCCGAGCCACTCGCCCATCATGTCGACGCAGCGGAAGAAGTCGGCGCCGGTGCGGTCGAGCTTGTTGACGAAGCACATGCGCGGGACGCTGTACTTGTCCGCCTGCCGCCACACGTTCTCGGTCTGGGGCTCCACGCCCGCGACGCCGTCGTAGACCGCGACGGATCCGTCGAGCACGCGCAGCGAACGCTCCACCTCGACGGTGAAGTCGACGTGGCCGGGCGTGTCGATGATCTGGATCGTGTGCCCGTTCCACTCGCACTTGGTCGCCGCGGAGGTGATGGTGATGCCGCGTTCCTGCTCCTGCGACATCCAGTCCATCGTGGCGGCGCCGTCGTGCACTTCGCCGATCTTGTAGGTGATCCCCGTGTAGTAGAGGATCCGCTCGGTCGTGGTGGTCTTGCCGGCGTCGATGTGCGCCATGATGCCGATGTTGCGTAGCTTCGCCAGGGCGTTGTCGGCCTTAGCCACTGTCTTTTCCTGTTTCTCTCGTAATCTCTCTCACTACCACCGGTAGTGAGCGAAAGCCTTGTTCGCTTCGGCCATCTTGTGGGTGTCTTCGCGGCGCTTGACCGCGGCGCCCAGGCCGTTGCTCGCGTCCAGAATCTCGTTCATGAGGCGCTCCACCATGGTCTTCTCACGGCGGGCGCGGCTGTAGGAGACAAGCCACCGCAGTCCCAGGGTGGTCGCGCGCGACGGGCGCACGTCGACGGGAACCTGGTAGGTCGCGCCGCCCACTCGGCGGCTGCGCACCTCGAGGGTGGGCTTGACGTTGTCGAGGGCGCGCTTGAGCGTGACCACGGGCTCGGTCTCGGTCTTGGCGCGGGTGCCCTCGAGCGCGCTGTAGACGATGCGCTCGGCGAGCTGCCGCTTGCCGCGCACCAGCACCTTGTTGATCAGCTGGGTGACCAGGGTCGAGTTGTACACCGGGTCGGCGGTCAGCGGCCGGCGCGGCGCGGGTCCTTTACGCGGCATTACTTCTTCTCCTTCTTCGCGCCGTAACGACTGCGCGCCTGCTTGCGGTCGCGGACGCCCTGGGTGTCCAGCGCTCCCCGGACGATCTTGTAGCGGACGCCGGGCAGGTCGCGGACTCGGCCGCCCCGCACCAGCACGATCGAGTGCTCTTGGAGGTTGTGGCCGACGCCCGGGATGTACGCGGTGACTTCGAATCCGCTCATCAGCCGGACGCGGGCGACCTTGCGCAGCGCCGAGTTCGGCTTCTTCGGGGTGGTCGTGTACACGCGAGTGCACACGCCGCGGCGCTGTGGGCTTGACTTCAGCGCGGGCGTCTTGCTCTTGGTGGCCTTAGCCTTACGGCCCTTGCGGACCAGCTGCTGGATCGTTGGCACCGGGTCTCTCGCTCCTTGTTCAGCCCGGCTTTCGCGGGCCGAGGCTAATTCCTGGTTTCTGCTTGGTTCGGTCACCCTCACCGAGGTGAGGGACGTCGATTGTCCGCCCCCCGCGCTCGGGCGTGTCGTGTCCGCGCAAAATCACGCGGCGTTCGACTCGAACGCGGACCCGGGCGCGGCAGATAAGCCGCGATCAGGCGACGGGCGCTGTGCGACTGTCCCGTGGCGCCCGGACCGAATGGTCGTGGGCAGACAGCACACCAGCCCAGGCCGGAGCCCAGGCACGAGGGGAAAGCCTACCCACCCCAGTTGCCAACGTCAACGCCGGCACTGGTTTTAAGGCCAGCCGGTGCTCGGTGTCACTTGAGGCGAACCGTCGCGTCGTGCTTGTCGACGTTGTATGTACTTGGGAAGGCACACCAGCAAGCACCATACACCTTGTCCCGAAACCGGCGGCCGCCAGGGCGCCGTCCGAGGACCGTCACGTCACCGCGCGAGCACCAGCGCCACCAGGAAAATCGGCAACGCCAGGAGCACTCCGACCCCGCCGCAAATCAGACCGGTGATCGCCATTCCGCGACCCCGGTACTCCCCGGCGCTGCGCCGAATCTGCCGCAGCGCCGTGCCGCCGAGGGCGCCGGCCGCCGCGGCGCAGAACACGGTGAGCACGAAGACGGCCACGGCCACGAGGGTCAGTCCGAAAAGCCCGATGCAGCCCAGGCCGACGGCCACGAGGATCGTCGCGATCCCCGCGATCATGCTCCCGACCGCCTGACCGGACACGATCGTCCCCAGCTGCGGCACGACCAGCTGGAACTGGCCGGAGTCCTGCGGGCTCATCGTGGCTTTCCCGTAGGCGGACGACGCCGGCGGCGCGGTGCGCGGAGGCATCGGTATTTTGACGGTCTTTTCGGTGCTTTCGTCGCCGGGCTGCTCGGAGGCGGCCTGCGGCGGCACGGGGGCGCTCCACTCGGAG
>JBOGDN010000777.1:0-7568 GCA_050742995.1 Stackebrandtia sp.
CCCTGGGGCTGGCCGTACCGATCGGCTCTTACATCGTCGCGACCCGACACGACCGACTCCCCCGACGCTGAGTCCTCATACGCCGATGAAAACGTCCCCGGCAGATCCCGGGGACGTTTTCACGCCGTCTGCCACTCGACGACGTAAACCCGCCCGACGCGGCGGGCGGGTTGCGGGGGCGTGGTTCTCTGAGTGCGGAGAGTTACGGCGGAGGGGGTTGTCGTGGAGCGGCGGTGTGAGCGGTGTGATTTGTTGATCGGCGCGGGGTGCTGTTGTGGGGAAGGGCCGGTTCGGATGGTGTACGTCACTCGGGGCGGGGAGAAATACCACCGGTTGGGGCGGTGCGAGTGGCTGGTGAAGGGGCAGAAGGACGCCAGGAAGCGAGGGAAGCGCAACGGCCGGGTTGTCAGGATTCCGATGGTCGACGCGTCTCGGGATCGCGCGCCGTGTCGGTGGTGCTGTGGAGGTCGACGAGGACGGGTTCTGTGAAGCGTTCGAGCAAGCGAGCATCAGGTTCGCCGCGCGTGTCAGGGCATGACGTCGGCCGTGCTGTTGCGCAGTATCGCCGTGTACAACGCCTGCAGGCGGCGGCTGGGGTCGATGCCGAGTTCGGCGGCGAGCTGTTCTCGGAAGCGGATGTATGTGTCCAACGCCTCGGCCGTGCGCCCGCTGCGGTGCAGCGCGCGCATCAGCAGGCCCACCAGCCGCTGCCGGTAGGGACGTTCGGCGACGTGTTCGGTCAGCTCGGCGACTAGACGCTCATGGCGTCCTAGTTGGAGCTCCCATTCGAGGCGAGCCTCCACCGCGGACAGCCGGGATTCCTCGAGCCGGCACGCCGCGGATTCGTAGACCCGCCCCGACATCCCCATCAGCGCCGGGCCACGCCACAGCGAAAGCGCTTCGCCCATCGCGGCGGCCGCGGTCGTATAGCGTCCCGCCGCGGCGTGCGCCCGAGCCGTGCGCACTCTGTCGACGAAGGACCGGCAGTCGGATTCGACCGCTCTGGCGGGCAGGCGATAGCCGCCGTCCACAGTCTGTATCGGGTCGGCGCCGACCGCGTTGAGCAGCCGGCGCAGCGAGGCTACCCGGTTGCGCACCTGACGCGCGGCCGTGGCCGGGGGCGCGTCGTCCCACAGCGCGTCGATCATTTGAGACGTCGACACCGCGCATCCCTCTTCCAGCAGCAGGATGGACAGAATCTTCGGGTACGTGTGCCCCCGGATGTCGATGCCCGCGCCTCGATGACTGGCCTCGAAAGGCCCCAACAGTCGAAACTCCATTGAGTTTCCCCTCGTGATAAGCCGATCCGCAAAAGCCCCCCACATTGGCTCCCCGTTCGGACAAGCATTGGAACCGTCCCCTGGCGCCACACTAAGGGCCGCCCGCGCGAGCGGCCCTTAATTCAGCTTGCGAATGCCTTGTGCGGACTTGAAACCGCGGTGACCAGCGGCTCGCCGTCATGTCCGCCGGGTCAGGAACAGAGTCAAGGCCGCGGTCGTCAACGCGGTCGCGACCAAACCCCATATCGGGTCGCGCGCGACGTCCAGCGCCAGCCCGATCCAGACGCCGGCAAGCGATCCCCCCGCGGACAGCGATCTGCCCACTCCGACGGCCCAGCTGAGCTCGCGTCCGGCAAGCCGGGTTTGCCGCGCGGCGAGATAGAGCGTTCGCGCGCCGACGCTCGCGCCGGCGAGCATCGCCATCAGGACCAGCATGAGACCGATAAGGGGGTAGCCGCCGAGTCTGCCCTCGGCAGACAGGACGACCGCGATCTCCGAGTCGATCCGGTCCGGACCGCCTCCGCTGAGCGGCCACGCCCCCGGCCGCAAGAAGCAGACCCTGCGGTCGGGGGCGTGGGCGGGGAGTCAGTTCCGCGTTGGAAACGGCTGTGACCAGTTCGAATGATGCCTTCGAGGTGTCAGTCGAGGTTCCGCCAGAAGTCGAGCTTGTGCTCGGCGGCGTAGTCGGAGCGTGTGATGCCCTCTTCGCCTGGCGCGAGCGACTGCACGTAACCGTCGTCGCCGAAGGCCGGCCATTCCGGCAGGTCGGCGCCGTTGGGGTCTCCGTTGCGGGCGAAGGTCGTCCAGTACTGGATGAGCTGGTCGGACAGGCGCAGCTGTTCGGGCGTCAGCTCTTCGGCGAACTCCGGCGACCGGAACAGGTAGCTGACGTCGGCGTTGTGGAACGCGCCCGGCGCCAGGTGATCCGGGAAGGGAAAGCCCTCGGTCGGCGCGTTGCGGTCGGCGAATTCGTAGAAGTACGTCGGCGACTTCGCCGCTAGCAGCTCGTTTTGCTCGTAGGTTCCCGACGCCCACATGCGATCGGTCATCACGGTGGCGAAGGCCAGCGTGGGGTTGTCGTCGTAGTCGGACAACGGGTACTCCTCTTCTACAAGCGAGGCTTTGTCTTCGAACGCCGTTTTGAGAACCGCGGCGTAGTCCTCGATCGGGTCGCCGGACAGCTCGCGAATCGCCGCGAAGGTGCGGTGCTCGTCCTTGGTCGCTCCGGCGAGCACCGGGACGTCGGCGAACGCGCCGGCTTCCATCGCCTCGCGGGGGGTCTGCGGCAGTTCGGCGTTGCCGAAGGCGTAGGACTGGAAGATGCTCATCACCTGCGGATAGTCCAGCAATTCCTTCACCGGCTTGGCGCGCAGGCATTCCAGGGCTGTTTCCGGGTCGGCGCAGCCGAGCTCGGCGGCGACCGTCTCGCCGTTGGCGCGGGTCTCCTCGTCGGTCCTCCAGCCGTACCAGGGCAGCGCTTCGAGCCAGGAGTAGAGTCCGCCCGCCGGCACGTCCATCAAAGAGAATCCACTATGCATAATCGCTCGGTGGAAGAGGCCGTCTGACTTCTCGGCCATCAGATGTCCGGAGACGGCGGTCGCGCCGAATGAGATCCCGAAAAGGGTGACGTTGCCGGGGTCGCCGCCGAAGGCCTCGGCGTTGCGCTGCACCCACTCCAGCGCGGCGCGCTGGTCCTGCAGGCCGAGCGTGCCCGAGTCCTCCAGCTCCGGGTGCCCGAAGGCGCCGAAGACGCCGAGCCGGTAGTTGAGGGTCACCACGACGGCGTCGCCGTCGGCGGCCAGGCGGCTGGCGTCGAAAACGTCGCCGGAGCCGATGGCGCCATTTCCGTGCAGCCACACCATGACCGGCTTGCGGTCGTCGGTCCGGCCGGACTTCGGAGTGGTCACGTTGAGAAACAGGCAGTCCTCCTCTTCGACGCGGTCGCCGCCGAAGGGAGTGCCGACCTGCGGGCACGGACTGCCGGGTTCGCTCGCGTCGCGCACGCCCTCCCACGGTTCGGCCGGCTGCGGAGGCGCCCACCGCAGGTCGCCCTTGGGCGGCGCGGCGTAGGGAATGCCCTGAAAGAGCCGGTGGTCGTCTTCGACGACGCCACGGACCTTTCCGGCGTCCGTGGTCACGATGTTTCCTTTGTCCACATCTGGCTCCTGCGCGATCGCATAGGTGCTGGCAACGACTGACACGACGGCCGCCGCGCTGATCGCGGCGAGCGCGCGTTTCTTGAGTCGCACTACGTATGTCCTTTCCGGGTGGCTAGTTCCACGGCGGCGAGGAGTTCTCGCGCGCACGTGTCGAGGTCGAAATCGGCTTCGGTCCCGAGCCGGGAGATCACGCCGTTGCGAAGCGACAGAATGAAACCCGCCATGAAGTCGGCGTCGAAATCCCGGAACTCCCCGGCCCGCTGGCCTTCGCGTAGCAGATCGGCCATTTTCAGCCGGTCCGAGGCGAACAGCTTCGCGCCGGAGGCCACCCGCTCCTCGCCCTCCAGATATCCGGACCGGACTCGCAGCAAGGTCACCATGTGGTCTCGGTGCTCTCGCATGAAGTCGAGATTGGCTTCGAGGAACGTGCGCAACGCCCCGGCCGCGGTGCCGTCGTCGGGGCGCGCCATCACGAAGTCGGTGAAGTCGCCCAGAATCCGGTGTAGGACCGCGTCCATCAGGTCGTCTTTGCCCGCGAAGTGGTACGAGATCAGGCCGGTGCTGCTCAGCCCGGCGCGACGGGCGATCTGGCTGAAGGACGCACGCGAGTAGCCCAGCGCGGCAATCGTCTCGATCGCCGCGGCCGTGATCTGATTCCTCCGCGCCTGTTCGGTCACGGTCAGCCCGGATTTTTCGGGTTTTGCTCGCATGAGCAAAAAATAGCACGGCTGAGCAAAACTGCGCCGCCGGGTTTTTGGGGCGCTCTTGCGCGGGCGCGAGGGGCGGAATATAATTGCTGAAGCGCATCTAATTCACAAAAGCAACTAATGCGAGAAGGCAATCAACGTGACGCAGGACGATCGGGATCGTCTGGCAACACAGCTACGGTCGATGCAAAGCGGCATGATGCCGCGCATCATCGGCGGCTGGGGGCAGGACGACCTCCATCTGATCCACAGCGCCCTGCTCTCCGTCCTCGGCGGCGGCGGCGGATCGCTGACCGTGAAGGACCTGGCTGAGCGCATCGACCGGTCCGTTTCAAGGACGAGCCGCCTGGTGGAGCAGCTGGTGGCGCGCGGCCTGGTCGTCCGGCGGGAGGACCCCGCCGACCGCCGCGTCAGACGCGTCCAGCTCAGCGAGCAGGGCAAGTCCTTTTTGGGCAACATTCAGACCAAGCGCGCCGAGCAGATCCTCGGAGCGATCGCCTGCCTCGACGAGGAGGAACAAGAGATCGTGAAACAAGCCATGGAACTGCTGGCCAAGGCGTCGAGGAGGTATGGCGATGGCAGGCGCGCAGAGGATTCCTGACATCGTCGACCTCGACTCGGTCGGCGCCGAGGCGGCCGATCTAGTCGGAGGCAAGGCGGCCAACCTTGGCGAGATGATCGCCGCGGGAATGGCGGTGCCGCAAGGCTTCTGCGTCACCACTCGGGGATATGGCGAGGCCGTGGACGTCGACGACGTCGCCGAGGAGCTGGAGCGAACCCCGGCCGAAGACGCGACGCGGCTGACCCGGCTGGCCGAAGCCGCCAGAAACAAGATCCTCCAGACGCCCGTCCCCGATTCGCTTCGCGCCGCGATCGTCACGCGATACGAGCGGCTCGGCGCGGACGGCCCGGTCGCAATCCGCTCCAGCGCCACCGCCGAAGATCTGCCGCACGCCAGCTTCGCCGGCCAGCTCGACTCCTATCTGAACATCGCCGGCGGCGACGCGGTCGTCGACGCGGTGCGTCGCTGCTGGGCTTCCCTGTGGACGGAAAGAGCCGTGCACTACCGCGCGGCGAACGACCTCGGGCACTCGGGAATCGGCGTGGCGGTCGTCGTCCAGTCCATGGTCGACGCACAGGTCGCCGGCGTGCTTTTCACCGCCAACCCCATCACCGGCAGGCGAACCCAGATGGTCGTCGACGCCGCGCCCGGCCTCGGCGACGCACTTGTCTCCGGCGCGATCACGCCCGACCACTATCTCCTCGACGACGAATCCCCGCATTCCGACGGCTGCCTGTCTGCGGCGCGGCTCGAAGAGATTCGCGTCCTCGGCCGCCGACTCGAAGACCACTTCGGATCTCCCCAGGACGCCGAGTGGGCGGTCGACGCCGACGGCAAGCTCTGGCTGACGCAGTCGCGTCCGATCACCACGTTGTTCCCGCTGCCGAAGACCTCGCGGCCGGGAGTGCGCGCGTTCCTGTCTGTCAGCGCCGCCCAGGGCGTGCTGCAGCCGCTCACCCCGATGGGGATGAGCGTGATGCGGATGTCGGGGGCCGCGATGTGGAACGAGGCCGGCTTGAAAGCAGACCCGATCGACGGGTTGGAGGGATTCGTCGACGCGGGCGGGCGAATGTACGCCGACCTGACGAAGATGCTGCGCAGCAAGCGGACGCGCAAGAACCTGCCGGAGCAGATGCAGATTTACGGACCGCGCGTCACCCGGTCGGTGACACGCCTGCTCGACGACCCGCGTTTCACCCCGCAGGGCGGCATGCCGATTCGGATGAGCTCGGCGCTCAAGGTCGGCGCGCGGTACACGATTCCCGCGCTGACCGGCGTCGCCCGAGCCCTGCTGCGTCCGGCCGCGGCCCGGGCCCGAGCGCAGCGGATGGCCGAACGCATCGAGCAGAACACGACGGCCCCGACCGAGGCGACGACGGCCGAACGCCTTCGCTTCGTCGAAGGAGTCTCGCGGAAGATCATGGGCCGCGAGATGATGGACGTCGTCTGGGTCCTGTTCGCCGCCGGGATCGCGGTCTTGGCGCCGCCGAAGCTGCTTGGCCGATTCGCCGAGGAGTCGGAGCTCCTCGCGGTGCTGCGCGGAATGCCGCACAACGTCACCACCGAAATGGACCTTCGACTGTGGCGCACGGCCGTCGCGCTCGAGGCGCACCGCGAACTGCTGCAGGACGCCCCGCCGGACGAACTGGCCGCGCGCTTCCGCGAAGGGACGCTGCCGTCGCCCCTCGCCGAGGCGGTCTCCGAGTTCCTCGAGGCGTACGGCCGCCGCGCCGCGGCTGAGATAGACGTGGGGGTGCCGCGATGGTCGGAGGAACCCGCCCCCGTCTTCGCCGCGCTCGCCAATTACCTGCGGGTCGACGACCCGCGACACGCGCCGGACCGCCGGTTCCAGACCGCGGCGGCCGAAGCCGAGGCGACGATCGACGCGCTGTACGCGCGTGCGCGCCGCCGCCGTCCGCTGCGCGCCCGCCTGGCCAGGTTCTATCTACGTCGGGCGCGGGAGCTGTCGGGCCTGCGGGAGCTGCCCAAGTTCGCCTCGCTGCACGGCTACGGCCAGATACGCGAGCAGCTGCTGCTCATCGGCGACGCGCTGACCCGGCAGGGCGTGCTCGATCGCGCCGACGACGTCATGTTCCTGGACGTGCGCGAAGCCCGCGCGGCCGTCGACGGCGTCGACTTGCGCGGCCTGATCGGCCGGCGGCGCGTCGTGCACGAGCGAGAGATGCGACGCAGGTACGTGCCCATGGTGCTGCTGTCCGACGGCACGGACCCTGAGACCGAGGTCGCGCCCGTCGCCGCCGCGGACGGCGTGCTCGTCGGAATGGCCGCCGCGCCGGGAAAGGTCACCGGCGCCGCCCGGGTCGTCCGCGACCCCAACGGCGCCCGTCTGGAGCCCGGCGAGATTCTGGTGGCGCCGTCCACAGATCCCGGCTGGACTCCGCTGTTCCTGACCGCCGGCGGCCTGGTGACCGAGACCGGCGCGGCCAACTCCCACGGTCCGACGGTGGCCCGGGAGTACGGCATACCCGCGGTCATCGGCGTCCCGGCCGCCACGGAGCGCATCCGCACCGGGCAGATCATCACAGTGGACGCCTACGCCGGAACCGTCGCGTTCGCCTCCGTTTCGGCGAGACCGTCCGAGGACGGTTGAGCCGCGTAGACTCCGGCCGTGGAGGTCGAGCTGCGTCACCTGCGGGCCGTCTGCGCGGTCGCCGACGCCGGTTCGGTGAGCAAGGCCGCCGCCGCTCTCGGGATCTCGCAGCCGGCGCTCACCGCGCAGCTGCGCCGAATCGAGCAGTCCCTCGGCGGCGCTCCTGCCGGCTGCGAGACCAAGGTCTCCGACGGCTTTTCCACGCCTTTCAACCTGTGGGAGAACGTCGGCGACGCCCCGACGGTCTCC
>JBOGDN010000778.1:0-2352 GCA_050742995.1 Stackebrandtia sp.
CGTGCCGCCGCGCTACCCGCCCCTGGCGCCCTCCAAAGAGGTTCGCGCCGGCTACGACGACGACGCCGCGGCCTTTGTGGTGCTGTTCTCCGACGAGGACGGTCCCGAAGCGTGGCTGCGCGGGGGCGAAGCCCTCGGCAGCGTGTGGGGTGCCGCGGTCGAGGCCGGTTTGGCGGTCATGCCGTTCAGCACGGTCGTCGAAGTCGACGCCGCCCGCCCGATGGTGGTTCGGCTGCTGTCCGGCGTGGGCTGCCCGCTGCTGGTGCTTCGTCTGGCGCACCCCGACCGCACCCGAGGCGAGCTGCCTCTCGCCCCGCGGCAGTCGACCTGCGACTCGCTGGCGCTGTGACGCGTTTCGACGGGCAGGGACTTTAGACCCGCGGTTTCGGGCCGCTGGTCAGCCCCTTCCGGCGTCCCCTCGGCGTAGCGTGGTGGAAAGGTCGCCCGGCCGCCGCGTGAACCTCGGCGCGGGCAAGTCTTTGGAGGTGTGACAGGTGACGGTGCGAGTGTTTCTCGTCGACGACCACGAGATAGTTCGGAGGGGAGTCGCCGACGTGTTGGAGTCGGAGTCCGATCTGGTCGTCGTGGGAGAGGCCGCGTCCGCGTCCGAGGCGCTGGCGCGCGTACCCGCGGTCGCCCCCGACATCGCCGTCCTCGACGTGCGGCTGCCGGACGGCAACGGCGTGGAGCTGTGCCGCGAGCTGAAATCCCAGATGCCGCAGCTCAACTGCCTCATGCTGACCTCCTTCACCGACGACGAGGCCCTGTTCGACGCCATCATGGCCGGCGCGTCGGGTTTCGTCCTCAAGCAGGTGCTCGGCGCCGATCTGCTGTCCGCCGTGCGTACGGTCGCCGCAGGCCAGTCGCTGCTGGACGCCAGGACCACGACCGCGTTGATGAACCGGCTGCGCCGCGAGCAGGAGCAGGCCGACCCGCTGCGCGAGCTGTCGCCGCAGGAACGCACCGTCTTCGAGCTGATCGGCGAAGGCCTGACGAACCGCCAGATCGCCGAGCGGATGTACCTGGCCGAGAAGACCGTCAAGAACTACGTCTCGCACCTGCTGGCGAAGCTGGGCATGAAAAGTCGCACCCAGGCGGCGGTGCTGGCTACCGAGGTGCGAACCAAAGGAACCGTGCCTCCCGAAGAGGCGTAACACTTTCGCCGAGCTCACGGCAGCGGCACGCGCCACGTCAGCCTGGTGCCGCCCTCTGGCACGGCTTTGACGTCAAACGAACCCTCGCATGAGGTCGCTCGCTGCTCCAGCCCGGCCAAGCCGCTGCGGGCCACGTCGTCGGGTATGCCGACGCCGTCGTCGACGACCTCCAGGATCAGCGCCTCTCCAGCCTCTGCGGTGACCGTGATCGAGGCGGCGCGGGCATGACGCACCGCGTTGCTGACGGCTTCGCGCACCACCGCCTCGGCGTGATCGGCGATCTCGACGGGGACCAGCGTGTCGACCGCGCCCGACAGTCGCACCGAAGGGGACGGTCCCGCGTCCCCGGCGACCTCGGCGGCGGCGTCGAGCAGTCGACGCCGCAGGCTGCCCGACTGACTCTCCCCGGCGGTGCGCAGGTTGAAAATCGACGTTCTGATCTCGCGGACGGTGTGGTCCAGCTGCTCGACGGTCTGCTCGATTCGCCGTCGCACAGCCGGATCGCTGACGCGCTGGACGGTTCCCTGCAAGTTCATGGCGCAGGCGAACAGCCGCTGGATCACGTGGTCGTGCAGGTCTGCGGCGATCCGGTCGCGGTCGGCGAGCACGTCGAGCAGCCGCTGGGCCCGCTGCCACTCCGCGGCCTCCAGGGCCAGCGCCGCCTGCTCGGCGAAGGCCGCCAGCACCGGCGGCTGATCCGAGCCGAACGGGGCGGATCCCTTGTCTCGCATGGCCATCAAGACGCCGCCGGCGGCCGTGGACGTACGCAGCGGCACCGCCACGGCCGCGCCGAATCGGACGGCCAGATCGCCAAGATCGTCGCTGAGGGCGGTGCCGATGTCCGGAACGAGCGTGCTCGCGTCGGAGTCGAGCACCTCCTTGACCACCGGCGCCGCGGAGTCGACGGGGACGCCGACCAAACCCTCCTCGTTGGCGCCCGCGGCCGCGTGCACGGTCAGGCCGGTGTCGCCGCCGTTGCTCGACAGCAGAATCATCACGCAGTCGGCTTCCGACAGCTCCTGGGCGTGTTTGGCGACCAGGTGAAGCGTGGCGTCTGAGGACGCGCCGGCCAGCAGCTCGGCGCGGATCTCCGAAGACGCCTCCAGCCAGCGCTGCCGCAGCTGGGTCTGCTCGTACAGCCGGGCGTTCTCCACGGCGATGCCCGCGGCGGCGGCGAGAGCCTGGATGAGCACCTCGT
>JBOGDN010000779.1:0-2408 GCA_050742995.1 Stackebrandtia sp.
TCCCCAAGCTCTACGACGTCGACTACCTCGACGACGGACGCATCCGGCGGGTCGTCCCCTCCGGCCCCGACGCCCCGTTCCGGGTGCGCAAGCGCACCACCATGGACCTGGACGCCTGGCCGTACCCCAAGAAGCCCCTGGTGCCGCTGGCCGAGAGCGTCCACGAGCGCTACGCGGTCGAGATCTTCCGCGGCTGCACTCGCGGCTGCCGCTTCTGCCAGGCGGGCATGATCACCAGGCCGGTGCGGGAGCGTTCCATCGGCGTCATCGGCGACATGGTGCAAAACGGCATAGCGGAGTCCGGCTTCAACGAGGTGGGCCTGCTTTCGCTGTCGAGCGCCGACCACTCCGAGATCGGCGACGTGTGCTCCGGGCTCGCCGACCGCTACGAGGGCGAGAACGTCTCGCTGTCGCTTCCGTCGACTCGAGTCGACGCGTTCAACATCGACCTCGCCAACGAGTTGTCGCGCAACGGACGCCGCAGCGGCCTGACGTTCGCTCCCGAAGGCGGCAGCGAGCGCATCCGCCGGGTCATCAACAAGATGGTCGGCGAGGAAGACCTGATCCGCACCGTCGTCGCCGCGTACGGCAACGGCTGGAGGCAGGTCAAGCTCTACTTCATGTGCGGGCTGCCCACCGAGACCGACGAGGACGTCGTCGGCATAGCCGACATGGCGCACAAGGTCATCAAGGCCGGGCGCGAGGCGTCCGGCAACAAGGACGTCCGGTGCACCGTGTCCATCGGAGGCTTCGTCCCCAAGCCGCACACCCCGTTCCAGTGGGCCGGGCAGACCGACCCGGAGACGATCGACCGCCGTCTCAAGCTGCTCAAGGAGGCGATCAACTCCGACCGCAAGCTTGGACGCGCGATCGGCTACCGCTACCACGACGGACGCCCTTCCCAGATCGAAGGTCTGCTGTCGCGAGGCGACCGGCGGGTCGCGGGCGTGATCCGCAAGGTGTGGGAGGAAGGCGGCCGCTTCGACGGCTGGAGCGAACACTTCTCCTACGAGCGGTGGATCGCCGCCGCCGAGGCGGTGCTGCCGGAGCACGGCGTTTCGCTGGACTGGTACACCACGCGCGAGCGCGGCGAGTCCGAGGTGCTGCCCTGGGACCACCTGGACTCCGGGCTCGACAAGGAGTGGCTGTGGTCCGACTGGCAGGACTCCGTCTCCGAGGTCGAGCAGGACGACTGCCGCTGGACTCCGTGCTTCGACTGCGGCGTGTGTCCGGCCATGGACACAGAGATACAGATCGGCCCCACCGGGCGGAAACTTTTGCCGCTTACCGTGACCACGTCCGCGGGGGAGCGCGAGGGTGGCGCAGCCCCCTCGCAGGGAAAGCAGAGCCAGGTTGGCCCCACCGCCGGCGCGAAGCGCCTTCCGCTGACGGCGGCGGGAGCTCGATGAGCCGCCAACAGCCGCCGCAGCAGCCGCCCGTGGTGCAGCGGCTGCGCATGCGCTACGCCAAGGACGGCCCGCTGCGGTTCACCTCGCATCGCGACTTCGCGCGCGCCCTGGAACGGTCGCTGCGTCGCGCGCGCGTCCCCGTCGCCTACTCGTCCGGATTCCACCCGCACCCGCGCGTGTCGTACCTGTCGGCGGCGCCGACCGGCGTCGCCAGCCGGGCCGAGTACCTCGAGGTGGCCCTGCAGACCGCCGCCGACCCCGACGAGATCGCCAAGGCGCTCGACGCGGCGCTGCCGCCGGGGCTCGACATCTGCGAGGCGGTCACGGCGCACACGTCCGGATTCGCCGACCTGATGGAAGCCTCGGCGTGGCTCGTGGAGCTGCCGCAGGTGAGCCAGGAGGCGCTGGCGCGAGCCGTGGCGGCGTTTCTGGCCGCCGAGGAGGTCACCGTGAGCCGGCTCACCAAGAAGGGAAACCGGCGCTTTGACGTGCGTCCGGCGGTGATCTCAGCTGCGGCTTCGCCGGTTGCCAGGGCGGAGAATGCCGGGTATGCCATACTCGATCTAGTCGTGCGGCAGGTGACACCTGCGGTGCGACCCGATGACGTCTTGTCCGGGTTGACGCTGACGGCGGACTTGGAGCTGCCGGCGCCACCCCGAATCACCCGGCTCGCACAGGGGCCGCTGGCAGAATCCGGGGAGATCGCCGATCCGCTTCGCATGGACCGGGAGAGGAGTCGGCAGTAGGTTGTCGCCCGCTGCCGAAGCCTTGAGCTGTCCGCCTGGGTCGACGCCGGGCACCGCGACGACGGCGCGAGCCGAAGTCGAGGTGGCAGGCACGCGACGCTGACGCTGTCCGGGAGGCAGTCGCAGCGGCTGAGACCCGACGCCAGGACGTTCTCGAAAGACCGCCCCCGCCCGATGGCGGGCCCGATTCAAGGGGTGTTTCGAATCGGGTTGATGGAAAGCTCGGCGCCGGCGTGAGCCGGAGCCGAGGAAA
>JBOGDN010000780.1:0-1804 GCA_050742995.1 Stackebrandtia sp.
GCGGCATCCACTTCAGAGGCGCGTCGGGGAACAGCTGGCGGGCGAGCATGGCGTGCGCCAGCTGCATGCGGAGGGAGTCGGCGAGGTCCGGGTGGATCTCGACGGCGTGGCCGAGGGCGGGTTGCGAGTCGGGCTGGCCCGCCGGGTGGGCGAAGAAGTCGTTGAGCAGGTGCGAGACGGTGACGGTGTGGGCGGCTTCCACGGCGTCGGCGGTGGTGAGGTAGTTGTCCTCGCCGGTGTTGATGATGATCCCGGCGCGGGCGTGGATCTGCCGCGACAACCGCTGATCCACAAAGGTGCGAATCGGGTTGATGTCGCGGAAGAGGATGCCGTACATGGAGTCGTTGAGCATCATGTCCAGGCGGTGCATGCCGGCCAGGGCGGCGATCTCGGGCATGCACAGCCCCGAGGCGTAGTTGCACAGCCGGATGTAGCGGCCGAGCTCGCGGGAGGTCTCGTCGAGGGCGGCGCGCATCAGCCGGAAGTTCTCGCCGGTGGCGTAGGTGCCGGCGAAACCCTCCCGGGTCGCGCCCTCGGGCACATAGTCCAGAAGCGACTGTCCGGTGGAGCGGATGACGGCGATGACGTCCGCCCCGGCGCGCGCGGCGGCCTGCGCCTGCGGTATGTCCTCGTAGATGTCGCCGGTGGCGACGATTAGGTAGATCCACGGCCGCTGCGGCGGGTCGCCGATCTCGTCGACCATTCGCGACCGCTCGGCGTTGTTGGCGTCCATCTTGGCCACGCCCGCCGAGACGGCCGCGCGCGCGGCCTCGCGGGCCGCGTCGGCGTCGGCGCCTTCGGGAATCGAGAAATGCGCCGACCCGGCAGCGGCCTTGTGCGCCAGCAGCGTCAGGTCCGGGTGGCCGTCGGACAGCAGGGCGTGGAACACCGGCAGGGCCACGCCGTGACCGAGCCCGACGTCGGCGCGCACCGCGTCGACCAGCCGGTTCACCCACGGTATGCCGTCGGGGTCGGCGCCGGCGAGACCGGCAAGGCGCAGCGTGGCGCGCTCGACGGCCACTGTGGTGTGGCTACGGGCGATGTCGACCACGGGCTGGCCCGCGCGATGCGCCAGGCCGCGCGCCCGGTCGATGATTGCGGCGTCGAGCGGCAGCCGTGCCGGTTGCGTCATGTCCTCAGTCCTCCTCGTCGTAGATGACGGCCCCGTCGCGCACGGTGTGGCGGCAGTTCGGCGCCACCGCCGTCTCGGTCAGCTCCGGCAGTCCGGGCTGGCGGTGGTCCCACACCGCGAACGTGGCCGGGCTGCCCGGGGCCATGACGCCCCCGGCGTCGTCGCCCACCGCGCGCCAGCCGCCCCTGGTGTGCGCGGCGAAGGCGGCCGTCGGCGACAGCCGCTGCCTCGGGTTGCGGTGGTTGACGGCGGCCTTGACCCCGCCCCACGGGTCCATCGGCGTCACCGGGCTGTCCGAGCCGATCGCCAGCGGCACGCCGACCCCGGCGAAGGAGCCGAAGGGGTTGGCGTCGAGCGCCCGGTCGGGGCCGAGCCGGGTGGCGTACATGGCGTCGGGGCCGCCCCAGCGGGCGTCGAACGCCGGCTGCACGCTGGCGTACAGGCCGAAGGCGACGAACCCGGCGATGAGCTGCTTGTCGACCAGCTCGGCGTGTTCGACGCGGTGGCGTCCGGCGCGGATGGTCTCCACGCCCACCGTCTGCGCCGCGGCGGCGACGCCGGAGACGACGTTGGCGACCGCGGCGTCGCCGATGGCGTGGAATCCGCCCTGGACGCCGTGGCCGGCGCAGTTGATGATGTGCTGCTCGACGTCGTCGGCGGTCAGGTAGGCGT
>JBOGDN010000781.1:0-1644 GCA_050742995.1 Stackebrandtia sp.
GAAGTGGGCAGCTTCGGCCCCGCCGCTATGTCTGCACGATGTGGACGGACCTTTGCTCCGGGGGGTATGATTCATATCACTCGTGTACCGCAGGCGGAAGGGTCCTATGTCCATATCGTTGTCCCGACGGACCTTGATCGCAGGCGTTCCCGCGGCGGGTCTCGCCGCGACGCTGCCGCTGACGTTCCCGCGGACGGCCGTCGCCGCGGAGTCGGCGTACGCGGCGTTTCGGGTAGTTCGCGTCCAGCCCGGCGAACCCGAGCGGCCGGAGATCACGCTGCCTGACGGCTACGCATTCGTGTCCGGGGACGAGCACTCCACGGCAAGCAGGGCGGAGTACTACACCTTTGTGGAGGGGCCGCCGACCGCCGAGGGGATTGAGGTGAGCGTGCGGTGGCCGGGCGTGCCCGTGGAGACGGTGGTGCACCAGGAGGAGCATCTGTCGATGCGGCCGGATCCGGACGACCCGTTCGCGTTCGCGTTCACGCTGCCGGTGGTCCAGGCGTCGGTCGGCGAAACGCAGCCCACCATCCAGGTGTGGAGCTTTCCGGACCTGTCGGCCGGCATGTACTGGCGCATCGAGCACAACGACGCCGACCGCGCCGCCGGAGCGTGGGCCGAGTTGCCGTGGCCGGAGGGCGAGACGGCGTCGGTGATCAACTACCTCGTCGCCGCTCACGCGATCACCCGCGACTCCGGGCTCGTCGACACCGCCGTGGGCAAGGGACACCGGTTCGCGAACATGGGCTTTGAGACCAACAACACGCTGCACCTGGACAATCCGCCGCACTGGCACTTGTCGTACAACTCCGGCCCCGACTGGACCACGCCGTACCACAACCCGCACTTCTATCTCGGCGAGAACGGCGCCTGCCTCTACAACGTCATGTCGGTCTACGACGGGAACGACGGCGAGGAGACGCGTTACGACGTCGGCGAGCCCGCGCCCATGTACGACTTCGCCGGCGACGGCAACGACGGCAAAGGCGAGCTCGTCGTCACCTACACCGTCCGCGCCGACGGCGGTCTCGACGTCGCGCCTCCCGACGGTCCCGCCTACGCGATCGCCCCCGGCGCCAACGGCGACTTTGTGGACGAAGTCCTCGTGCTGCGCGCCGACGAGCCGTGGCTGCGTGTGGCTACATTCGACGAAGTGCGCGCCGGCGTGTTGACCGTCGAGATCGAAGGGCTGCAGGACTCCGACGAATCCCGCTTCGAGATCCAGCGGTACGACAGGCTCACCGGCGAGCTGGAGTGACGCCCGCGACGGAGTTCCACCGCATACAGCGGCTTCGTCGTCGCCGACAGCGTTTTACGTGGAAGGAGCGGGTTTGCCGGATGCCGCCCCTTCCACGATCTGACACGTCTGCCGTTGAACTCAAAGCAACGGCAGACGAAAGGCAGCTTCGGAAGTACTCCCACATTCCCCTCGACAAATGGATTTTCGGAACATGGAGTAGCTGCCGTCCGTCATCGTAGCGGTTGCTACGCGCCGTGGGGAGACTGTGATTAAGGGCAATAACTGGCGTGTGGGACGTACACCGCCATGAAGGAGACCTCTGCGTCCAGGGGATGCTCGGTTCCCTCTCCGGGATTTTGCTCGTACGCGCCGCAGTCGACGTCGCCCGTGCCTTGTTGATTGAC
>JBOGDN010000782.1:0-4266 GCA_050742995.1 Stackebrandtia sp.
ACCGCGCGCCGCAGCGCCGCGGGGTCGGCGGCCAGCGCCTCGGCTTCGAAATCCAGCTCGGCGGCGGGCCGCCCCAGCCCGGCCGGATAGGGCCCGGCGGCCTCGGCCGCGGCGTCCGAAAATCGCAGCTGTTTGTCCGGCCCCCACACCAACGCCAGCTCCCGCAGCCGGTGCAGCGCCGGGGGCACGCCGGTGACGTCCGGAGTCACGGTGACAAGCAGCTCCGCCGACGTGGCCGGACCGCCGTCGTCAGAGGAGGCGACCACCCGCAGCCCGTCGAAGACGCGCAGCGTGAACTCGTCGAGCAGATCCAGCGCGCGCGACACCGACAACGCGGTGCGCGCCCGCGTCGCCAGCACCTCAAACCCGGTCGGCTGCGGCACGGCCAGGTCGGGCCGCCGCCGCAGCAGACCGGCGAGCGCCTCGTCGGACATGGATCGCAGGGTCGCCGTCAACGACGGCGACGAGGCGGCGGATCGACTGGACATCGCTTCCAAGGTACGTGGACGCTTCCGCCTTACAGCACAGCGCCGACGGCGCCGCGCATCCCGCGGACGCCATGGCAAACTTGTGCCCATGACGGACACCAAGCGGGTAAGCAAGAACCAGACCGCCAAGGACGGTTACCTGCCCATCACCGAGTTGACCTCGCCCATGGCCGCCGCCGGCTCCCCGTTCGGGGACGACCTGACGTTCCCGCTGCCGGTGGACCGCATCGACTACAGCCACTCCGAACCCCAGCCGCCGCGCATCGACCGCGAGGATTAAGAGGATCGGTTCCGCGCCTGCCGATCGCCCGGCGACGGGAGGGCGCGCAGCCGTCGGGCGCGCAGTGTGCGGCGGGCTGCTGTGGCGCCTTCTTGGAGGATCGCGATGAAGGCGGCGTTGTGTCGGCGGCGGAGTCGGTCGGGTTTGACGCGCGAGTCGATCAACAGGGCGGACAGGTTGGACAGCAGGTCGACGGCCCACACGTGGCGGGCGCACCCGTAGCGGCCCCAGGCGCGGCCGCATGCGGCGCAGCGTTTCTTGCGGCGCAGGCCGCGTCGTTTGGGTGTGTGGCGGTAGCGCCAGGCGCAGGCCAAAGTGATGTCGGCGGCGAGTTGGTCGGTTAGAGTCAACGCATACATGATCGGGTCCTTCACTCGTTTTCGGTCATGCGGCAGCCGACTGTTGGTAGCGGGCGGCTGCCTTCTTTTTGTCTTGGTTTCGTTGCTACTTCTTGACCGGTCGCGGCGGCCGGATGTGGGACGTGGCGATGGTGTGGACGGCCCAGGCGTAGTCCTCGCAAGGCCAGTGCGCGTCGCAGGCCAGGCAGGTTTGCCCGAAGCGGGTCGGGCGGGTGGGCTCGTGATCGCGGTGAATCGCCCACGGATCGCGGGTTTCGGCGGAAGTCACGACGCCGCGCTCCATCCCTCGATGCGGCGCCGGCCTTCGATGCGGTGCTGGGCGATGGCGGTCAAGGACTCGGCGATGCCCGCCGCCGTCGAAGCCTTGAGCTTGCCCGCCGCGTCGAAGTCATAAGGCGTCGTCACCAACAACAGGTGCGAGGGAGTCAGCTCGACCCCGCCCGCCGCGATCGACTCCCCCGCCTCCAACCGCCACACATCCTCCACCGTGACCAGCGGCTTCTCATCCATGACAGAACCCTCCTTCAGCTGACATCACGTTGCGTGTTCGCGCCATGCGTGACGTGGGTCTCGAGGGGGAGTCTGCCACATCGCCATGTCTCAAACAAGTTGTCTGAGAGATTTTCTTGAAACTACTTGACTCACGCCGGATGATTTGACACAGTATGGGCATGGCAACAGGCCCCACGGTTCGTCGTCGTTCGCTAGGCCACCGACTCCGCGCATTGCGCCTCGAAAGCGGCATGAATCTGGAGAAGGCCGCCAAAGAAGCGGGCATCTCGCAGTCGCATCTGTCCCGCATCGAACACGCGCAGGTGGGCACCAGCATCCCCACGATCCGATCGCTGCTGATGACTTACGGCGTGATCGGCGGCCAATCCGCGGAGCTGGTGGACATCGCCAAGGGAGCGAACGAAAAAAGCTGGTGGCACAGCTACGCCGACGTCATCAACGAGCAGTACGCGACCTACATCGGCTTGGAATCCGATGCCAGTGAGCTGCGGCTGTTTGAACCACTACTGATTCACGGGTTGCTTCAAACAGAGGAGTACGCACGCGAGATCGTTTGCGGCGGGTGGCGCGAACTTGACGGAGCGGAGACCGACAAGCAGATCGAGGCGCGTCTCGCCCGGCAAGGGCTGCTCAAACAAGCGGCACCGCCGCGCGTGTGGATCATCCTTGATGAATCGGTGCTGCGCCGCCCGGTCGGCGGCTCGGCAGTTCAGAAAAGGCAGATGGAACACATAGTCAACCTCGTTGAGAAGTTCCCACGCGTCACCTTGCAAGTGTTGCCGCAAGACACCGGCGCGCATCCGGGACAAGTCGGACCGTTCACCATCCTCGACTTCCCCGACCCGTTGGACCCAGGAGTCGTCTACCTCGAAACATACGGGGGCAACCTATATCTCGACCAAGTCGAAGACATCGAGCGCAGTAGGATAGCTTTCGAGCACCTAAGTTCGCTCGCCTTGCCTGCAGACAGGTCACTGCAGCTCGTCAAGAAGATCGCGAGCGGGCTGTAGCTGATCGTCTGAAAGGAAGTGCGGGATGACCGCCCTCGCTCTGTCGCGCTCCCGCTGGCGTAAATCCACCCGCAGCGCGCAAAACGGTGCCTGCGTGGAAATCACCTGCCTCCACGACGCCGCCTGGCGCAAGTCGAGCCGCTCCAGTCAAAACGGCCAATGCGTTGAGGTCGCCTGTGCCCACGACGCCGCCTGGCGCAAGTCGAGTCGCTCGGCTCAAAACGGCCAGTGCGTTGAGGTCGGCTGCATCCACGACGCCTCGTGGCTCAAGAGCAGCCGCAGCGCACAGAATGGCTCGTGTGTTGAGGTGGCCGAGCTGGCGACCAGCGTGGCGGTGCGCGACTCAAAACTCCCCACCGAAGGCGACTTCCCCTACCTCGCCATGTCGCCCGCCGACTGGATCGGCCTCGTCAACGCCATCCGCACCGGCGAACTCGCCAGCTGATCCCACGCGCAAAAAAGAGCGAACCCGGTCCTCCGTGCGGACAGGGTTCGCGCTCTGCCTGGTCACAGTGGTGATCCTCAACCTCCAGTTCTCCGCACTCCCTGCCCACGTTGTCGTGTAGGCGACTGCGCTATGTGAGCTGTTGCCTCCAGCATGGAGGCATCACCGGCATTCGGCCAGGGGTGAGCAGCGGGCGAAGCGGGGGCGCCCACACGTCACCGCAAACTGAGGAAGCAGGCTGCAATGGAAACTTTGACGGAGACCTCGACGGAGACATACGGCCAGGCGCTGCGGCGCTGGCGCGTCAGGCGCGGCCTGTCGCAGCGTGCCCTTGCCGCCAAACTGCCCGGCGACCACTCCTACCTCTCACAGATAGAGCGCGGCGTGCGGCGCGGCTCGGCGGCGATTGCTCGCGCCTGCGACCAGGCGCTCGACGCAGACGGCGAACTGACCGCCCTTTACCGCTCCACCCGCACTGCCCGCGCGCCGCAACCGCCGGCGCCGGTCGCGCAACACCCGCCATGCGGATTCGGCATATGTCCCTCCGCCGCCGCGAACGCGACGATAGCGTGGCCCCAATGCCGCATTGCGGCCTGGCTACAGCCACCCGACCGTAATGGAGCAGCAGCCATGTCCAGCGACCTCGACGCCCTTGTCGAATCAGTCCGGCTCAGCCTGCACGCGCCAAGCCCGGCCGCCTGCGACCAGCTCGACTCCGCGGTCGCGACCTTCGCGCTGACCTACTCCGCACATCCGCCCGCCGCGTTGTTCGCGGCCGTGCACGCCACTCGCAGTCTCGTCGCCTCCGCCATGAGCTCCGCGCCCGAAACGCTGGCCGTGCGCATGATGGACGCCGCCGGATGGCTGTCGGCGCTGCTGGGGAACTTGTCGTACCATCTCGACGCGCGCCCGGCCGCCGCCACGCACTGGGCCGCCGCGGCCCACCTGGCCGCCGCGGTCGACGATCGCAGACTCACCGCTTGGACCCGAGGCGCGCAAGCCATGCTCGCCCGCGCCGACGGCGACCCCTCAAGCGCGCTCGACTACGCCAACGACGGGCTCGCCAACGCCGCCGACCCGACGCAACGCGCCCAGCTTCTGGCTTGGGGCGTCCTGCCGTCTCTGGCCGAACTCGGCCGCGAGAGCGACGCCGCCGAGGCTCTCGGCCAGG
>JBOGDN010000783.1:0-2031 GCA_050742995.1 Stackebrandtia sp.
GATCCAGTGCGCGTGATGCAGCGTGAACGCCCCGAGCTGAGCCGGCAGCGGCAGGTGGTTCAGCAGCTCGCCGCCGTCGTTGACGAAGTTCGGGTCGACGACCGAGACGGCCGCTCGCCTCCTGAACACCACCGGCATCGCCACGGCCGACACCAGCGACGCCACCGCGGTCAGCACCCACACGACCGGCCAGAACCCGCCCGCCCCGATCCGATGAAACCACGCGGGCAGCCCCAGCAGCGCCGCGATCGCGACGCCGTATGCGATCACGTAGCCGAACACCCGTACCGGCAGCGGCGCCCAGAAGTCCGGTCGGGCGTCTTCGGTCCGCGGTTCCATGGGCCAGTGGTACCGCAACGGCGCGAGCGGCGCAAACCGCAACCGCTCCGCGCCGGCGCCGAACTCCCAAATCGGTCTGCAACCCTTCTCGTACCCGCGCCCGTCTGTATGGGCGGACAGCACAGCGCGAGGAAAGAGACTGAATGAGTCCTGATCAGGAAGCCGAGTTCCGGGAATTCGTCGCCGCCCGCTCCGAGAGGCTCTGCCGCTTCGCGTACCTGGTGTGCGGCGATCGGGGCCGAGCCGAGGACGCAGTGCAAAAGGCGCTGACAAAACTGGCGCTGACGTGGCCGAAGCGTCGGATCGCCAACCCTGACGCCTACGTTCGCCGCATCGTCGTCAACGCCGTCAACGACGAGCGACGGCTGGGCTGGTTTAGGCGCGAACGACTGAGCTGGAGACTGCCGGAGCACGCCTCGCCGGATCCCGGCGAGGTCGGGGCGCTTCGGGTCACGATCCTTTCCGCGCTGTCCCGGCTGCCGCATCGGCAGCGCATCGCCGTCCTCCTCCGCCACTGGGAGGATCAGTCGGTCGAGCGAACCGCCGAGATCATGGGCTGCTCGACCGGCAACGTGAAGAGCCAGACCGCGCGGGGGCTGCAGACTTTGCGCGGCCTGCTCCAGGAATCCGTTCCTACGCAGGCCGAAGGAGCCGCTCAATGAACGACGAAATCAAACCCGCAATCGACGCCGCGTTTCCGGAAGGATCGGCGCCGTTCACAGTCGACAGCGGCGCCGTCCTCGACTCCAGCCGCCGGGTCCGCAGGCGACGTCGGATGTTCGCCGGAGGCGGCGCGTCCCTGGCCGTGACCGCGTGCGCGGCGGTGCTGGCGGCGAGCCTGGCCGCGCCCGGCGACGGGACCCCGGACGGCGCCGCCGACGAAGGGGAAGATCAGCCGGAATACACCCTGCCCGATCTCGACCCCGACGCCAAGTACGAGTGGGAAATGCTTGGGCCCGAAGAGAAGATGGAGGTCACGGACTCCACGTGGGAGTACAGCGCCGAGCTGCGCCACCACCTGGATCAGGAGTACCCGGGATGGAGCAACGTCCCCGACGAGTACGCCGACCCGGACAATCCGCTGTCGTCGGCCGAGCTGCACGTGGCACGTGTGGACAATCATCTTAGAGAGGCCGTCGAAAAGGACGAGGACTCATCTGTCCTCGAAGACACCGGCCACACCCAGCCGCTGTTCTCCACGGTCCATGAAACAGATGGATGGGACGACGGCGACGACATGGGCGGAGGCTTCGGCACCACATACGAACTGGAATTCGACGGCGCCGACGGCACGGACTTCTTCGGCCTCGAAATCTGGCCCTCCGGCGGGTACACCGACGGCGAAGGCGGTGATCTGGACCTGGTGAACTGCATCGACGAGGACTTCGAAGGCTCGACCAAAGTCGAGTGCGACGAAACCGAGGGGCCAGACGGCGAGCTAGTCCGCACCGAGAAGTCGACCTGGACCAATCCCGACGGCGACGTCGGCCGCATTACGAACAAAATCGTGTTCTACCGCGGCGACGGAGTCGCGATCGTCGTGACCGACAACGTCGAAGGTCCCGACCTCGGAGACAGGATCGGCGGCCTCGAAGGTCGAGAGCCGTTCCTTGACTTCGAAGAGCTCGTCGACCTGGCCGCCGCCCTGCCCGGCGCCGCCGTCGAGTAACGAGCAACACCGCATATGTCGGG
>JBOGDN010000784.1:0-2408 GCA_050742995.1 Stackebrandtia sp.
CCGCCGAGGCCGACGACGCCCTCGCGGCGGTGCAGGCCACTCTCGACGAGCGCACCTCCGACCTGCAACGGGTCACCGCCGAGTACCAGAATTACCGCAAGCGGGTGGAACGCGACCGGACGTTGGCCGTGGAGCAGACCACCGCCTCGGTCGTGGCCGGGCTGCTGCCGATCCTCGACGACATCGACCGGGCGCGGGAGCACGACGACCTGGTCGGCCCGTTCGGGGCGGTCGCCGAGCAGCTGCAGAACGCGCTGACCAAGCTGGGGCTCGAGGCGTTCGGCGACAAAGGCGACCCGTTCGACCCGATGTTGCACGAGGCGGTGGCGCACATGCACTCCGCCGACGTCACGGAGACGTCCTGCGTCAACGTGATGCGTCGCGGCTACCGCATCGGCGACAGGCTGGTCCGTGCGGCGATGGTGGCGGTGGCCGAACCGGCGGAGCCGGTCGAGGCGGAGACGACGGAGGCTCGCGAGCCCGACGTCGGCGTCGAGACGGAGCCGGCCGGCGCGGTCGACCACGCGGCCGACGACGAGACGGAAACCGACGGCGAGACGGCCACAGCGGAAAAAGTCGAGGCCGCGGACGTCGAAGACGCCGTCGAGGCCGCCGACGAAACGGCTTCTGAATCTGAGGAGGAAGCGGAGACCGCCGAGGCGAAGGACGAAGCCGCCGAGTCTGAGGACGAGGCGACAGCTCCCGCCGAAAAGCCGAGGGCCGAGCCGTCGCGAGACGCGAAGGCCGCGGCAAAGGATAATAAACCGTCCCCGCACCCGAGAAAGAAAAAGAAAGCCAGCTAGTCGAGCCGAAAGGGGGCTGCGTCCGCAATGGTGTCACGTGACTGGATGGACAAGGACTTCTACAAGATCCTTGGTGTCGCCAAGGACGCGCCCGTCGACGAGATCAAGAAGGCTTACCGCAGGCTCGCACGCGACTTGCATCCCGACCACAACCCCGGCAACGACGACGCGGCCGAGCGCTTCAAGGAAGTTTCAGAGGCGTACTCGATCCTGTCCGACGACAAGCAGCGCAAGCAGTACGACGAAATGCGCTCCTTGATGGGCGCCGGGGCGTTCCGGCGGGGCGCCAGGATGGGCAGCGGCACGCCGTTCGACTTCGACGACTTGATCGCCCAGGCCCGCGCCGGCGGCGGAGGCTTCGGCAACACCGGGCCCGGCGGCCTGGGCGACCTCTTCGGTTCGTTCTTCGGGGGCGCCCGCCGTCGCGGTCCGTCGCCTGGCCGAGACGTGGAAACCAACGTCGAGCTGAGCTTCGACGACGCCGTCGGCGGCATCACGCTGCCGTTGAAGCTGCGTTCCCCGGGCGTGTGCGACACCTGCCACGGCAAGGGCGCGAAGCCGGGGACGTCGCCGGTGGCGTGCGCCGCCTGCCGCGGCGCGGGGGTGCGCACGGTGAACCAGGGAACGTTCAGCCTCTCGGAGCCGTGCAAGGAATGCGACGGCGTCGGCGCCGTCGTCAAGGAGAAATGCCCCGAGTGCCGTGGCGCCGGCGGGGTCACCAAGACCCGCACGCTGACCGTGCGAATCCCGGCGGGCGTTCGCGACGGGCAGCGGATCAGGCTGGCCGGGCGCGGCGAGCCGGGGGAGCGCGGCGGACCCGCCGGCGACCTGTACGTGCTGGTTCACGTCCGTGCACACGAGCTGTTCCAGCGCGACGGCGACGACGTGACGTTGACGGTGCCGGTGACTTTCGCCGAGGCGGCTTTGGGCACGACGCTGCGGGTTCCCACGTTGACCGACCCGGTCACGCTGCGCGTGCCGCCGGGAACGCCGAGCGGCCGCACGCTGCGGGTGCGCGGCCGGGGCGTGCAGCGCGCCGAGGGATCGGGCAAGCCCGGCGGCGACATGCTGGTGACCATCGAGATCGCGGTGCCCAAGGATCTCTCCGACAAGGCGCGCGAGGCGTTGGAGGAATACGCGAGGCTCGCGCCGGGCTCTCCGCGCGAGAAACTGGACAAGGCCGCTTCGGCGGCGGATAAGACTTGACGAAACGGACATTCGTCCGCGAGGCTAAGACGTAAGAAGATTCGTGCGAAGTTGGGACGCTTCACACAGTGACTGCCGGAAGGTGAGGCCGCAGTGGCAGACGAGAAACGCCGCAGCGCAGCACAGCCGCCCATGACGGACGCGGCTGTGGACGCGAAGGTGCTGGTCATCTCGGTCGCCGCGGAAATGGCGGGGATGCATCCGCAAACACTGCGTCAGTACGACAGGCTCGGCCTGGTGCAGCCTTCTCGCACGGCGGGCGGCGGCAGACGCTACAGCGTCCGCGACGTGGCGCAGCTGCGCGAGATCCAGCGGCTCAGTCAAGAAGACGGCGTGAACCTGGCCGGCATCAAGCGGATCATGGAACTCGAAAACCAGGTCGCTTCCTTGAGGGTGCAC
>JBOGDN010000785.1:0-2639 GCA_050742995.1 Stackebrandtia sp.
GAGCCGGCGGCGGCCGCCCACAACATCGACCGAAAACAATTTGACGCGGTCCGGCGACGTGGGCGACCATAATTAATTGAATGGGCGGTTTGCCCCCGGTTGTGGGGCGGGGCCTGTAAAGAAAAAGTCGAGCGAGCGGACTTCGCCGACCGGCGACATGTATCGGCATGAGCCAAAACGCCTATGGGGCGTCATACTGCTCATTCAGCGAATTTTTTAACTCAGACGTCGCCGAAGCGGCGGTTCCGCACAGTGAGAGATCAGTCGCCTTCTGCTCCTTACGCGGCTGGGAACTTCCCCTGATCACGGTGACGGAAACGTCGCGAACTCGCGTTCGAATCTGTCGGCGATTACAGCGATACTCGGTATTCCCTTGTGATCTTCAAGTTGTCGTACGGTGGTGGCGCCCTTTCGCCGACGGTATTCCCGGAACTTCCGTCGACAGTGGCGAGAGGGCTAGCCCCACTGTAAACATCACTCTGAGGAGCCCAAAGTGCCCCACACCTCATCGCATCGTCGTGCCCGAATCCGCCGCGCGACCGCCCTCGCCGCCGCCGTGTCCGCCGTCGCGATCGCCGCGGCGGCCGTCGCCGCGACCGCGTCCGCCGCGACGTCCGCCGCCGAGGCGGACCTGTCGCTGACGCTGACCCCATCCGCCGAGTCGGTCGCCATCGGCGACCTGTATGGACTGACCGCGACCGTGGTCAACGCCGGACCCGACGCCGCCGAGGACGTCAAGGCGACCGTGACGTTCGAAGGCGCGGCGGCGGCGCTGCTGTCCGTCGACGCGGGCGAGTCCGAATGCGTCGTCGACGAAAACGCCGTCACCTGCGATCTCGGGACGCTGGACGCCGAAGCCGAGGCGTCGATCGAGTTCACGCTCGAGCCGGGCGAGGAAGGCGACCTGACCGCCGAGTCCGCGCCCGACTGGCTCGACGAGCCGGTGGCGGCGACCACGCCGATCACCAACGACAACGGGTGCACGATCGTCGGCACCCACGGCGACGACGAGCTTGCCGGCACCAACCAGGCCGACGTCGTCTGCGCGCTCGGCGGCGCGGACGTCGCCGACCTCGACAACGGCGACGACGTCGTCTACGGCGGCTCCGGCGACGACGTCGTGCACGGCGACAACGGCAACGACACCGTCTACAGCGGTCTCGGCGAGAATGAGCTGTACGGCGACAATGGAGACGACGAGATCGATTCCGCCAACGGAAGTCCCGACAGCGTCGACGGCGGACGCGGCGCCAACGTCTGCACCGCGGACGACGACGACACCGTCGTCAACTGCTGACGACGCCGCGAAAGGACCATCCGCACGCCGCGCGCCCGGACGGCATAACGTCGCCGGGCGCGCGGCGCATCGCCAAGCAAACGCCGGAAACATCGGCGTGACAGCAAAGCGCGTCACTTGACGGACGGTGTCACATCGCTAGTCTGATTCCCAAGCCGTCAGCCGTGGGAGGTGGGGCTATGCGCGTCGTGGGCCGCGACGATCTCCTGCGCCTGGCCACAGATGCGCTCGCGTGGAGCCGCAGCGTCCTGCTGCACGGGCCGCCGGGCATCGGCAAATCATCCCTCATCGACATATTGAGCCAGCGCATGCGCGCCGACGGAGTCCGCGTCCTGCGCGCCGCCCCGGCACAGGTGGAGAAGGACCTGCCTCACCTGGTGCTCGTCGACCTGCTCGCCGACGCGCTCGCCGAAAAGCCGGATCTGCCCGACCAGCTGCGCGACGCGCTGGCCGCCGTGGTGTGGCGCTCGCGCGGCGACACGCGGCCCTCCGACGAGCTGACCGTCCGAGTCGCCGCCCTTGAACTGCTGCGTCGCGTCGCCGAGGACGGACCCGTGCTGCTGGTGGTCGACGACGCCCAGTGGGTCGACGACGCCAGCGCCGAAGTGCTGGCCTTTGCCGCCCGCCGGCTGGGCGACGCGCCGGTGCGGCTGCTCGCGGGCGAA
Organism: Stackebrandtia sp.; assembly: GCA_050742995.1. GTDB lineage: Bacteria > Actinomycetota > Actinomycetes > Mycobacteriales > Micromonosporaceae > Stackebrandtia. Next base: position 1,963 of record JBOGDN010000785.1, read on the forward strand.
CGCGTCGACGAAGGCGAGCCGAGGACGGCCAGGCTGTGCCCCGACCCGGTGACCTCCCTGGAAGTCGAGCCGCTCGGTCTCGACGAGATCACCACGCTGCTCGAAGACCGGCTGGACACGCCGCTGTCGGCGCGCATGGTGCAGCGCGTCTTCGTCGTTTCCGGCGGCAACGCGATGTACGCGCTGGAGCTCGGCCGCGTCCTCGGCAAGAGCGGTGCCGATCCGGCCGCGCACGAACCCCTCCCCGTGCCCGAAAGGCTGCGCGGCCTGCTGGCCGGGCGGCTCGACGGGCTGGACGCGGACACCAGGCGGGCGCTGTTGCTTGCCTCGCTGGCGCCTCGCCTGACGCTTGACGGGCTCGCCGCGTGCGACGTGCTGCCGCAGGACGGCCTGAGCGCGGCCGAGAAGGCGCGCGTGGTCTCCGTCGACGCGGACGGCGCGGTCGTCTTCCAGCACCCCTTGCTGCGCGAGCTGGTGAGCGCCGAAGTCACCACCGCGCAGCGCCGCGAGGCGCACGCGGCCCTTGCGGAGGTGACCGAGGAACCCGTGGCGCGGGCCCGGCACCTCGCCCTCGGCAGCGCCGTGGCCGACGAGCAGATCGCCGCCGAGGCGGAGAAGGCGGCGGCGGACGCGGCGAATCGAGGCGCCCCCGGCGTCGCGGCCGACCTGGCCCGGCT
>JBOGDN010000786.1:0-6038 GCA_050742995.1 Stackebrandtia sp.
TGGTTCCGGTGTCCGGCTTGGGCGGGTCGACCATGGCCGCGACCAGGATCATCTCCATGTCGACCGCCGCAAACGCGGAGCTTTCGTCCGCGGCAGCAGATGCGGCCCATGCCGAGGGGACCGCGACTGCCGCCGCCGTGGCCGCGGCGCGGGACAGCACCCATCGCCTTGTTCGAGGAACCTTCATGCCGGTTGGTTGATCGTTCATGCTGCTCACGTCCTTTCGGTCAGGCACGCTCACATTCATAATCATCCATCAATAAAAGTCCCATAGTGGTCTAAAGGGGATGAGCAGGATCCCGGCGGCAGAGGTTGGCGTGGGGTTTTGGCGGTCAGCTTGTATTGACGCCGGTGAGCTCGTTGAGGAGCTCGGGCAGCGTTGTTCCGGACGCGCTGCCCGTGACGGTCGCCGAAACCGTCTCCATGGGGCGCTGGGCTCGCCTGGGCGCCTGGCGGCGGTTCGCCGAACGGGACAGGTTGATCGTCGAGGCGTGCATGAAGCGGCTGGGCGTCGCCGAACTCGCCGACCGCCGGCTGGGCAGCCTCTCCGGCGGCCAGCGTCAGCGCGTCCTGCTAGCTCAAGGGCTCGCGCAGGAGTCAGACCTGCTCATCTTGGACGAACCCGCGGCCGGGCTGGACGCCGCGGCTCAGGAGACGATCGCGGACCTGCTGGCCGACGCGCGGGCCGAGGGAACGACCGTCGTGCACGCGACGCACGACGCGAGCGCGGCCGCGCAAGCCGACTGCTGCCTGCTGCTGGAAGACGGACGCCTCGTCGCCGAGGGCGCCCCGAGCGCGGTCCTCTCCCGGGCGTCGGTCGAAGAGCCCGGAGTGTTCTCCTCCTGATTGGATACTTGCTCCGCGTTCAGGGGGTGATGTTGAAGACCACTCGTTTGCCGTCGCTGGTGTTGATGCGTTCGTTGATGCCCCACAGTTCGCCGGTCTGCGGCCAGTAGGACAGGTTCTGCATCAGCGGCGGCCCTTGAGTCAGGACGTGGGGTTCGGCGTCGGGGAGCGCCTTGTGGATGCAGACGTGGTCGTTGGGATCGTCCGGGGGCGGGTCGCCGGGACAGTCTCCGGAGACGTAGAACGCCTCGCCGTCAGTGGCGATGCCCTGCTGGTGCCAGATCGGGGATCGGAACGCCTCGAGGGCTTCGCCGGTCGGCAGCCCCGTGGCTTCGTCGAGGCCCCAGCGGATGACGCGGCCGCCGGCCTCGCTCGGCTGGTAGAACTCGGCGGTCACAAAGGACTTGCGGTCCGGCGCGAGCGCGATGGAGTTCATGCACGGCTGCGGGCCGTCCACCGAGTTGCAGCTCTTCCAGGAGCCGTCGTCGTTCCAGGTGGTGCGGTACTCGGCGACCATGGGAAGCGCCCAGCCGTGCCAGCGCGCGAAGGCGCCGTCGTCGTACAGTCCGATCCCGCCGGCGTTGTCGCCGCTGGTCTTGGTCTGCCAGATGTGGTCGAGGCTGAAGACCTGGAGCCGGGTGCCGGTGGCCACCAGCAGGTGGTTGCCGAACCACAGCAGACCGTCGGCGTGGACGTTCTCGACGCTCTGGAAGTTTCCGTCCGCCGTGGGCTGAACCAGCAGCAGGTGGTGATAGCCGACGCCGTCGGAAGGTTCGGTGTAGTCGGCGACGCTGATCCGGGCGAAGTCGTCGTCGGGCGCGTGCCAGCTGGCCGCGACAAGGCGGCGACCGTCTACTGTGCCGCTCTCGTCTGCGTCGCCGGATCCGGTGACGCCCTGCGGAATCCAGTAGTCGGACGTGTCGTCGTCGTGGTCCCAGCAGAAGCCGGTCGGATTGAGTTCGGGCTTCAGATGGGTCTCGTGGCACAGCGGATGGCTGCCGGTGCGTCCCGGCGAGGTCGCGGTGACGACGTCCTCGAGGGTGTTTTTGACGATGCGCGGGTCTTCCTCGACCTTGTCGACCATCTCCTGGTAGTCGATGCCGGTAGGGCTCTGACTCAGCGAAAACGGGGAATGGTCGATGTGCTCGAACTTGGCGGCCTGGTTCTGTTCCGCGCCGGCCGGGACGGCGGCGACCCCGACGGCGGCGAGTCCCGCGGTCAGGCAGGCGGCGGTGATGAGGCGTCGTGACATTGCCGGTCCTCTGGAGGGGGGTATTGACCAAAATCTATCAATTGGACAACAATTGCTCCATAGCGCGAACCACCTGCTCGGCGAGCCGCTCCGGATCGACGCCGAGCTTGGCGCTCTTGTCCTGCAACGGCCCGTCCAGCCAGAGGCTCGCCAGACCGTGGGCCAACGACCACAGCATGGTCGCCAGGGTGCCTGGATCCGTGTCGATCGATCCGTCTGCCTGATATCTCGCGACCGACTCGACGAGCACGGCGAAGGCGGCGTCGCCCGCCGCCCGCACGTCCGGGTGCTTGTCGGGTCCGGTGAGCTCCGGCCGGAACATCAACCTGAAGTACGCCGACTGCTCGCGGGCGAACCGTACGTATGCCTCCAGCAGCGCGCCGAGCTCTCGCTGAGGCGTCTGCGCACCGGCTTCGGCGGCTCGCATCCGCTCGACGAGCTGCTCGAATCCGCGGATGCTCAGCGCGCCGAGCAGCTGCGACCGGTCGGTGAAGTGGTGGTACGGCGCGCCCGGACTGACGCCGGCTTCGCGCGCCACCCGACGGAGGCTGACCGCGCCGATGCCCTCCGCCTCGATCAGCGCCAGGCACGCCGTCATCAGCTCTTCGCGCAGCGAGCCGTGGTGGTAGCTGGAGCGTTGCTTGGGCGACACGTCACAACAATAGGCTCGCGCGCGACTTGACAAAAGCCGTCGCAATCTAAACAATGATTAGATGCGAAACGCGAACCCCGCGCTCGGCTGGCCGGCTCGAATCGGCCTGGCGGGCGCGACATTGACCGCGGCGGCGCTGACGGCGATCGCGATCTCGTGGCTGGTCGACCCCGCCGGGACGTCGCTGATCTTCGGAGTGGAGCTGTCCGGACAACAGCTTGCCTATGGACGGGTGAAGGGCGCCGAGGACCTTCTCGCCGCGACGGCGATCGGGCTGTTCCTCGTCCGCCGAGACCGCTCCGCGCTGATCGGCGTGCTCGCGGTCGGGCTGCTCGTGCCCGTCGGCGACATCGCGGCGGTCGTGCTCGCCGGAGCGGGGGCGCTGGATAACCTCGCGGTCCATGCCTGCTTTCTGGCGGTGATGGCGTCCAGCATCGCGCTGCTGCGTTTCGATCGTCCATCCGACCGCGCCGGCACACGCCGCCGGTTCGACGCGGCCGCATACAACTAAAGGAGAGAGTGAACGATGGGAACAGCTTCGAGGGCCGAACGCGTACTCGTGACCGGCGCGACCGGGTTCATCGCGGGCCACTGCGTCCACGACCTGCTCGAGCGCGGCTACGCCGTACGCGGCACCGTGCGCCCCGGGGCGTCCGCCGATAAGACCGCCCACTTGCGGCAGATTGCGGAGCGCGTCGGCGGATCGCTTGAGATCGTCGAGGCCGACCTCGGCGACGACCGCGGCTGGAAGGAGGCCGTGGCGGGCTGCGCCTACGTCCTGCACGTCGCGTCGCCGTTTCCGCCGGGACCGCCCGACGACGAGAACGACGTAGTGGGTCCGGCCGTCGCGGGCGCCAAGCGGGTGTTGCACGCATGCGCCGACGACGACGGCGTGCGGCGAGTCGTGATGACGTCCTCGGTCGCCGCCGTCATCGGCGGTCACGATCAAGCCGATCCCACGGTGCGCACCGAGGCCGACTGGGCGATTCCCGAGCGCTGCGACGCCTACCGCAAGAGCAAGACGCTGGCCGAACGCGCCGCGTGGGAGCTGGTCGACGGATTGCCGGAAGACCGCCGATTCGAATTCGCCGTCGTCCTTCCCGGCATGTGCCTCGGGCCGCTGCTGAACGCCGACGCCAACACCTCGCTGCAGGCGGTGAAGAAGCTGATGGCCCGCGAAATGCCCGGCGTCCCCCGACTCGGTTTTGCCACAGTAGACGTGCGAGACGTCGCCGCGGCGCACCTGCTGGCCATGGAACGCCCGGAAGCCCCGGGCAACCGCTACATCCTCGCCGGCGAGAACATCTGGATGCGGGAGATCGCCGAGCTGCTCGCCGCGGAGTTCGGTCCGGCCGGATATCGCGTCCCCACGCGAGAGATGCCGAACTGGATGGTGCGGATCGCCGCGCGCTTCGACAAGACCGTCCGGCTCGTCGTGTCTTTCCTGGGTCAAGGGGAACTGGTCAGCCCGGACAAGGCGATCCGAGAACTCGGATGGTCGATGCGGCCCGCCAAGCAGACGATCATCGACACTGGATACAGCCTGATCGACCACGAACTCGTGCCCGCGCCCAAGTCGAAGCAGCCGGCCGCGGTGCGGTAGCGATCACGACGCCGGCGGCCGGGCTCAAGCGTCTTCCCTTTCGGCGTCGCATACCGCCCAGCCTCCGCCTACGTCTTCGACCGTGAGCGTGAATATGTAGGTCAAGACGACGTCCTCGTCGTCCACGGCCTCCACCGACGCTTGGACCTGGCTGGTCTTCCCGTCCGCCGACGTGTCCGTCACGTTCACGTCGATCTCAGAAGGCACGGCGATCTCGTCCGGATCGTTTGTGGTGAGGCCGTAGCCGGTGACCATCGAGTACAGCTCGTCCGGCGTCAAGCCGGAATAGTCGTCGCATTGCAGGTCGGCGGCCGCGTCTGCGTCTTGATCGGCGACGGCCAGTTCGAGGTAGCGCTCGGCTGCCTGTTCCGCGCTGTCCGGTGCGGCGCCCTGCGCTCCGGCGTCGGAATCGGCGCCGGTCTCCTCGGACGACGACCCGCCGTTTTGCCCGGACGAAGACCCGCCGCCGACTTTGAGGACAACGGCCGTCACGACGGCCGCCAACAGTACCGCGACGGCGACGACAAGCATCGCTATGAGCTGGCGGGACTGGCGCTGTGGCCGCGTCGGAGGCGGGTAGCTCATGAAGAACCTTTCGATCGGCGAAGACGCACTCGATCAAACTCGTATCGCGCCGGCCCTCCAAGTCCGTGTTGGAATAGGTTGTAAAACGCCCATGTACCTGCGAACGCCGCCTTCCCGCCACAGGAGGTCCTCGGCTTGAACGCCGCCTTCGACGACATTGCCGGAATCACCACCAAGCGACAGCTAGGCGCGTGGCTGCGTACGCGCATGAACGATCTCGGGCTGCGCGTGGAAGACGTCGCGGGCGATCTCGAAGGAGTCAGCCAGGCCACCGTCTACAACTGGCTGAAAGGCGCGAGCATCCCCAAGCCCCCCAAGGGCGACGGACTCGACAGGTTCTACCGTTTCATCTCCCACCCCGATCTCGCCCTGCCGGAGGCGCAGCGGCTCGCCCTCGACCAGGTGCGCACGCGACTCACCGGCGATGCCGTCGCCCACCGCCCCGACCGGCCGAGGCGCGGGCTGCCGGGCGACGTCGCGCAGTTCACCGGTCGCCAAGACCAGCTGAAGCGGCTCGACAAACTGCTGCGGGCCCACCGCCGGGCGAACGCCGCACTCGTCGCCGTGCTGTCAGGCATGGGCGGGGTCGGCAAGACCGCATTGGCCGTCCGCTGGGCGCACACGAAGCCGGTGCTCGACGTGTTCGCCGACGGATTCCTCTATATAAACCTGCGGGGCTTTTCCGCGAGCCCGCCGTCGACTTCGCAGGCGGCGCTGAACAGTCTGCTGCGGCAGCTTGGCGTCGACGCGGCCAAGATCCCCGGCGACGTCGACGCAATGGCCGCCCTCTACCAGGAGATCCTCTCCGGCAAGACCATGATGATCGTGCTGGACAACGCCCACGACGAACCGCAGGTGCGCCCGCTGCTGCCGGCCGATCCGGGGTGCCTTGCCGTGGTGACCAGCCGGCACGACCTGCACGGCTTGGCGGTCAGCCACGACGCCGCGCTCCTTCGCCTCGACCAGCTGCCCTCGCGGGAGGCCGCGGCCCTGCTGCGGAGACTGCTGCCAGCCGGGGTCCCCGCCGCCGACGTCGACGCAATGGCCACGGCGGGCGGGCGGCTGCCGCTGGCGCTGCGAATCGCCGCGGCCGCTTACCT
>JBOGDN010000787.1:0-1741 GCA_050742995.1 Stackebrandtia sp.
GGTGAGAAACGGTCTTCGGCGTCAGTTGTTCTGCTTAGAACCGCTGCGGACGGCTGAGGTGTTGTCGGGCTTGCCGTTGCCACCGTTCTTGTTCCTGTTCTTCTTCTTTCCGCCGTTTCCGGCGCTGTTTTTGTTCGCGGCCTCGACGACCGCCGAGGTGTCGATGACCTGTGTGGCGTCGTCGTCGACCGCTGCGGCGCTCTCGGATTCTCCGGCCGGCTCCTCGGCGGGCGCCTCGCCCTTCTTGGCGGCGGCGACCATCTTCTTCGCCTGCGCTCGCGCCGTGCCCAGGATGGCTTCGGCGTCCCGACGGGCCGTCTGCGTGGCGGACTTCGCGCTCTCTTCGGCGCGCTTGCCGACGGATTCGGCTCGTTTCTCGGCTTCGGAGACCAGCTCCTCGGCCTTTTTGCGGGCCTTCTCGACGGTTTCGGAGGCTTCCTTCTGCGCGGTCGCCCGTTGGTTTTCGGTCTGCTGCTTGGTCTCGGAGGTCAGCTCCTCGATGAGCCGATCGGCCTCGTCGGTCACCCGCGAGGAGTAGGCGTCGGCTTCGGAGGTGCGCTTGGCCGCCTGCTCCTCGGCGGCCGAGGTCAGCTGTTCGGCTTGCTGTGTGGCCTCGCTCGTCAGCCGCTCGGCTTCGGCGGCGGCGTCCTGGGTGAGTTTGGTCGCGGTCTGCTCGGCCTCGGCGAGCTTGGACGCGGCGGCCTCGCTGTTCTTGGCGGCCTCGATGCGCAGCTGCTCGGTCTGGCTCTCCGCCTCGGCGCGCAGCCGCGTCGCCTCGGTCTCGGCCTCGGAGCGGACGGTGATCGCCGCGGCCTCGGTCTCCTGTTTGAACTTTTCCGCGGCCTGCTGCGCCTCGGCGCGCACCCGCTGCGTCTCCTCCGCGACCTGGGCGCGCAGCTGCTGGGCCTCGGCTTGAGCGGCGGCTCGCGTCTGTTCGGCGTCGGAGTTGGCCTGAGAGATCGTCGCGGAGGCATGGGTGGCGGCGGACTGTCTGGCCTGCTCGGCTTCGAGCTCGGCCTCCTGCTTCTCCGTCTGGGCCTCGCGGCGCAGCCGGTCGACCTCGGCCGCCAGGTGCCGCGACTGCTCGTCGGCGGCCTCGCGGGTCTGCGCCGCGGCCTGCTCGGCTTCGGTCTGCATCTTCGCGGCCTTCTCGGCGGCCTCGTTGAGCATGGCCTGCGCCTGCTGCGCGCGCTTGTTCATCTCGGCGTCGACGATGCGGCGGCGGTCGGCCTCGGCCTTTTCGGCGGCCGCGCGTCGCGCCGCCAGCGCGGTCTCGAAGTCGTGCCGGGCCGCTTCGTTCTCGGCCTCCACGTCCTTGCGGATCTGCGCGACCTCCGAGCGTTCGGAGGTCAGCTCGTCGAGCGCCTGCTGTTTGAGCGCCTCGGCCTCTTCCTCGGCAAGCGTCAGAATGTGCTCGACGCGGGCGCCGAGGTGTTTGAAGGAGACCTTGTCGCCGACCGCGGCGCGTCGTCGCACGTCGTGCACCTGCGCCTGCAGCTGCTGCACCTGCATGACAAGGCGGTCGACCTGCGCCATGGCCTCCGCCTTTTCGGCGGCGAGCGAGGCGAGCTCTTTGTCCATTTCGGACAAATACTTGTCGACCTGTTTCTTGTCATACCCGCGCAAAGACTGCTCGAAACCGCGATCCGCGGTCCCGGCATCGCCCAGGCTGCTGAAGAAGTCTGCGCCACCGCCGTGCGACATAAGCCCCATCCTCACATGCGGGCTCCTCCGGTACAGC